>JAZKTI010000127.1:0-7634 GCA_036625635.1 Haloarculaceae archaeon | reverse complement strand
ACTCAACTTCGCACGTTAATATATCCCCTTAGAAATTGATTGAGAAGTGCTGAGAAGCCTGTTTCTTGTTCCCGGGTAATCGGGCATTCCAATGAGCAGGGCGGAAAAGCTTGATTTGGCCCGATCTCGGCCCATTAACGACCAACAATGATCCCTCTCTAGAGCCTTCCTCTCAGCAAATATCCCGATAAATGGGCTGTACTCGCAGGTTCTGCTACCTTTTATAGCCGTGCGAAGTTGAGATTCCAGAACTTTCCTCGGACATACTTCATAAAAACACCGGCTTGGAGACTCGGACGTTCCCTCCTCTCCACTCGGTTCGTCATACAGGTCGGTCCCGAACGGTGGTTCAAGGGTCGTATCCAACCCCGGAGTGGCCAACCGGCGGTGTCCTGTGACTCGTCTCGTGGCTCCGTCCCCGGAAATCCCCCGAGTTCCATCCTTCCGTGATGGTCACCACTGACGACCTCGCATCACGTTTTTCCGGTTCCTCACGACAGGATTGCGTCAGAAACCCTCGGGAAATATAAACGGGTCGTGCGTATGCGGAGTCCAACCAAGCCGAGCTTTTCAGGCTTTGCCGCGCTACTTCTCCTATGCGGCGTCGGCGTTTCCTCGAGGCGTTGGCAGCTGGCACCACTGTTGGCCTCGCCGGATGCCGAGACGGCAGGCCACCGGGGACCCCCACTCCGGGAACGACTCGGACGGCAGGTGTCACCTCGACTCCTCGGACCCCCACAGCGGCGCCCCTCGGAAACGTTTCTCTCCCCGTTCCCACCGAGAAACTACGCGCAGCAATTCCGAAGGACCAGATACCGGCCATCGTCGACCCGGAATTTGCCGCTGACTGGTCCAGCGTGGATGCCCCACCGGAAATCGATCGCCCGCTACTTCCCGACGATACCCCCATTCTGGGCGTCACGCGTGGCGGCGGCGCCCGCGCCTATCCGCTTCGAATACTGAACTGGCACGAGGTGGTGAACGATTCGTTTGGCGGCCCACTTCTGGTCACGTATTGCGTGCTCTGTGGCAGTGGTGTTGTAGCGGAACGGACCGCGGAGGGCGAGGAAACGCTGTTCGGGGTTTCGGGGCAGCTGTGGCGGGACGACCTCGTCCTCTATGACCAGGCGACGGAGTCCCTGTGGAGTCAACTGCTTGCGACAGCCATCCGTGGGCCCCTCACCGGCGAGCGTCTCCCGCTCGTTCCTGTGACACTTGCCACCTGGGGTGAGTGGCAGCGGAGCAATCCGAACGTTGATGTCCTGCTTCCCCCGCCCCACTCGGACACGCTGCGCGGTCGGGAGGCCACGTATGACTACTTCGAGCCGAAGTACCACTACGGTAGCGAGCGACAGATCATCGGCTACGATTCGTCGGGGGAGCCGGCTCGCCGAACCCTCGTGCTGGGCATCCAGAACGGCACTGTCGCCCGCGCGTACCCCTTCAATGCCGTCCGTGAGGCCGACGTCGTGAACGACCGGGTCGGAGACCTACCTGTGGTCGTGACAGTAACACCAGGGAACGGGATGGAGGCGTACGTCAGACGGGTCGGGAACAACGTGCTACGGTTCAGGCCAGCCGGCAAGCGGCACATGAAGGCAGGCGGTTCACGGTGGACGCGAGCGACCGGCCTGGCGACTGGGGGGTCCCACTCGGGAACGAGGCTGACCAGGGCGAACGAAAACCCACCGATGTTCTGGATCGGGTGGTCGAACTTCCACCCGGATACGGACGTCTATAGTGGCGACTGACGGACAGACACGCCACCTCGCTCCCGGTCGAAGACCCCGATACCGACGTCCTCAATGGCGGCCTGTTCGAAGCCGTTCTCGAGGTCGTCGCTCGCGAGCAGGGTGAACACCGCAAGCGGGGCTTCCGCGTGTGCGCTTGTCTCGTCGTACACGTGGGTCTCGTCGCGTTCGATCCCCGGCTCGTCGAACCAGAGTAGAGCGTCGGCCCGGCGACTCTGGTCGTCAGGGTTCTCGATGAGATCGGTATAACTGTCGAAGGGCATGTCGTCGACGGCATCGAGCCAGTATGAGACGGCTCCCTGGAGTTCCAGCCCGAGCAGCGGCTCGTACGCGTTCGGGAACTCGTCGAAGACGACCCTCCGGCCGGCCGTGACCTTCGTCTTGTATGCGTGGTTGCAGTGGCCGATGAGGACATCGTACGCGTCGGGATCGAAGTCCCACTTCGAGGCGTACGGGCACCGCTGACCGTCGTGTTCCTGGCAGGAGAGTGGCCGGTCAAGGACGTACTCGGCCGACTTGTGGATCTCCTGCGGCGTCGCACCCGCCGGTACCACTCGCGAACAGTGTTGGCCCACTCCTGGCCGTGCTCGCCGTTCGCCGTCTCGCAGTCGCGGGTGAAGCTCGGCAGGGTGTAATACTCGAGGTCGTGCTTGGCGCACCACTCCCGGAACTGGTCCTAAAGCTCTTTGTGGCCGCGCCCGGTGAGGAAGGTCACCTGTGCATCGGTGGCGGCAGCGGCTTTGATCGCCTCGTAGGACTTGCCCATCGTCGGCAACGCTTCGATGGGCACCTGATCGTACGAGGTGTAGGCGTCGCCAATCGCATCGACCGTCCGCTCGCGGGCGTCGGCGACGGTAAGGTCACGGTCCACGCTGGTGGCGGCGTGGCGCCAGTGCCAACCGGACGCCGCGATTGAGAGGTCGCGGACCGCCGGTGGGAGGACGGCAGTGTGGTGGGCGGTGGCCGACGCCGCGTGGGCGTACTCGGGGATTTCGAAGCCGAGATCGCGCAGGTGCTCGACGCCGCGCCACCACGTAGCGCCGGAGGCATCCCGTGGGGAGACACCACGATCGGAGAGTTCGTCCGCGTCGATGCACGCCATGACGACAGGCCCACCGTAGCCGCCGCGGTCGCCGGTGTCCTGCCAAATGTCCTCGTCGACGACATTAGCAGTCCCGTTATCTGTGCTGCTCCCCCACGTCGGCCAAAACGCCCGCTTACCGTCACTCGTGGAGGCGTCGTCGTTCCAACGCCGGACGATAGTCCGCTCGGCGACGTCGCGGGCATCGACTCGGTCGAGGGCGTGGTAGATGTCGCGAATTTCGTCGGTCGACTCCTCCGCGCCCGTTGCCATGGGTTCGTGGTGAGTCAAGTCAACGGCCTTGCGGTCGCTGGCGTTGGGCTTCTCTGGGAGCCGGTCGTTGTCGTCGAGGACCGCACGGAGCGTCTCATGGTCGACCTCGCGGACCTCGGTGGGCGTGCCGGGCACGTGGTCGCTGGTCATGACGAAGACGCGCTTGCCGGCGTAGATCTCGATGCTGGGGACGTCGTCGTTCGGCCCCCAGGGCTCGGCATCCAGTTGCCATGTCGCCCGCTTTACGCCATCGGGAAGTGCGCCGCGATAGTTGGCGTGGAGACCGGCTTCGGACTGTGAGACGTCGGCGTAGGTGAGCCCGAGACGTTCGAGGACGGCCACGAACTCGGAATGCACGGCGCCGGTCTCGGGGTCACGGACGTCGTCCCCGTCTACGTACATAAAGGGGTCGTCGTGTTGCTGGAGGAAGGCGCGGCCGTCGAGGCGCGGGTCGTCCTCTGCCATCGCGACCGTGTCGCCATCCACGTAGTTCTCGGGGAGTACCCACTTCCAGCGCGCGTCCTCGTCGGACTCGGCTTCGGGGTGGTCGCGCTCGCCCCACGGCGCGAAGGGCTGTTTCCCGGCGTGGACCATCACTGCTCTCGGTCGAGGAGTTCCACCGGCCAGACCCCGGGCTCGGGGTTGGTGTAATCGGAGTCGGCCCAACTACCGTTCGCCGAAGGCGGTTCTGGCGTCTCGACGCCAGGATTTGCGTCCCAAGAATCAGGTTTCTCACCCGCCTCAGTCGTCACAGAATCCGGGATATGCCTTTTGCACAGTGTCCCTGACTCATGCGGATCTACGGCCTCCGCCTCGCATCCCGGTATCGAGCACTGCCCTCCTGGCGGGACCGTCACGTCGAACACCCCCTACTCGCAGCCAAATCTAACGACTGACTAAAATTGGGCACCGGAAGGAAAGGTTGTATGCCCGGGGAGGGCTCCGAACCCTCGATCTCCGCATGTCCCAGGTCCGGGGCGAGTGGCCCCGGCAGAACACGGGAAGTGGTGCCGCGCGTTCCGAAGACCCCTATGAGTGCGGCGCTATGTCCAGCTAAGCCACCCGGGCGCAGACGAGGGTAGCGCCAGGGTCACCTTCAACCTTCCCATCTCGGGGACGGCCCGGGTGCCCGCCCGACCCCGGATCGGGCCCACGGATTTATACGCACCCGCTGGCACAATTCTGGCATGGAAATCCCGGACCTCGTTCGATCCCGTCTCGAAGGGGAGAACGTGCAGGCCGGCGTCAACCTGGGGGAAGAGGATGCGCTCTTCCTGACGCCGTCGAAGTCCATCCTCTACGACGGCGAGGGCCTGCTGACCGACGAGAACGTCTCGGAGTTCCCACACGACCTCGAACGCCTGTCGGTCTCCGAGGGTCGACGGAAGACCAAATTCGAGTGCACCTACGTCGACGGTGCCCGGACCTTTTCGGTGCCAGCGAGCCGCGGCGATGCGGTCCTCAAACACGTTCTGGGGGGCGTCCTGCGCGTCGCCGACGTCGCCGATCCCGACGAGTCCGTCGAGGGCGTCTACCGGTTTAGCGAACTCACCCTCATCATCACCGAGAAGCGACTCGTCAAGCATATCGGCACCGTCACCTGGGACGAGGACTACGAGGAGTTCCCCTACGAGGAGGTGACCGGCCTCGCCTTCGAGGAGGGCAGCGTCGCCACGCAGACCGTCCTCGAGGTCGGGGGTCGCCCCCAACGAATCAAGGCCCCAAACGATCAGGCCCCGTTGCTCCGGCGAACTCTCGAGGAGGCGCTGTATGACTTCTACGACGTGGCGTCACTCGGGGAACTCAACCGCCTGGTCGGCACGGACGAGGATTCCGACGCCGACGGGCCCGACGCGGGGATCGGGTTCGGGCTCGAGGACGACATCGACCCTCTCGTGGGTGGCGATGCCGACGAGGAGAGCGCCGAGGCCGACGCTGTTCCCGGCCGTGTCGACTCGCTCGACGAGGGTGGAGCGGCCGACGACGAGCGGCTCCGACCCAGGTCCATGGACGTGGATCCGTCCGGGCGGGGTCAGGCCAGCGGCGACTCGGCAGCCGGGAGCGAAACGGGCCGCGATCGGGCTTCCGAACCCGAGACTGAGGAACGTGCCGCCCGGGACCACGCCCGGGATTCCGCTCGGGCCGAATCGGACACCGCAACGAGTATGCACAGCGGGGAGCAGCCGACGGGTGGGAGATCTACCAGGGCCCCCGAGGAGCGGCCGAGAGCCGGTAAAACGGAGTCTGAAAGCGCGGGGACGTCGGGGGATGAGGCCGCTGGAACCGACGCGGATCGGGCGGCGGGCCGGGGAAGAGCTGACTCGGGCCGAGAATCCGGGCCCGACACCAGTTCCGCCGGCCAGGAGGACCCTGCCAGGCTCGGGCCCGAGGATGTCGAGGCCCTCGAGTCGGAACTCGCGGAGCTTCGCGAGGCGGTCCAGGCCCAGAACGAGGTACTCCGGGAGCAGCACGGCGCCATCGAGCGCCTGGTGTCCGAGCTTCGCTCCGAATAGATCGTCGTTCCGAGCGGGTCACCGATCCTCGAGCCCCCGATTCGAATAGAACTTTGCCCCACCCGAATTCGAACAGACCACCGACTCCTTGAGACCTCCGACAGGGTACTACGCCCTCGGGCCCGTCTCCGACCGGACTCAAGGGTCGGTGGGGCTAGTCCTCGCGGCCGGTCACCTTCCTGATGCAGGAGGAGCCAAATGGGCCGACTTCGCCGTCCTCGAAGTCGATGAAATATCCCGTCGAGATTCCGGTTCCACACCGTCGACAGTCGAACTCACCGTCCTTCGTGACGACGTCGCGTTCGAAGCGGAGAAAGTCGTTGGTCGCGGGGCGGATCGTCGCCCCGTCGCGCTCGATGACGCCGCGGTCTTCGGCTGTCTCGAGGATCTCGCGGATGAGTCGGGGGTCCCCGGTGACCGCCTCGATACGATCGATCGTCTCTTTCAGCGAGAGTTCGTCGTATTCGAGGTTCGCGAGGAGGTCCACACCGAGTTCGACGACGTCGCGGGCCACGTCCGACATACAGCCGGCGACCACAAAGGGTTTGCCGGCCGCTCCCGGGAGTTCGGTCATGCACCCGGCCACCAGGCGCCAGCTCGCTGGCCTCGGCGTCCTGCTCGCGGTCGCCATCGCCGGGACGCTGATGCTGTCGCCGGCCCGCGTCGTCGACGGGCTGGAGGCCCTCGGCGACCGGCCTGTCGTCTTCGTCATCGCACTCGCTGCTCTCTACCTCCTCCGTTCACTGTTTCTCTGGCCGGTCACCTTCGTCTCCGTCTTGCTCGGGTACCTGTATGACCCGTGGCTTGCGGTCCCGGCCGCGCTGACGGGGGCGGCCCTCACCGGCGTGGTGCCCTTTCTCGTCGCCCGCCAGTTCGCCACCGGTGAGGGCCCGTTCGGTGCCGTCGGCGACCTCGGTGACCGTGCCACGGGGTCGATCGGGGCCTTCCGCGGCGTCGTCGTCGCCAGGCTCGTCCCGATTCCGACGGACGCTGTCTCCTACGCGGCGGGACTATCGAAGGTCTCGCTGTGGACGTTCGTGGTCGGCACCGGCGTGGGCGAACTCCCCTGGACGCTGCTCGCCGTCGCGGCGGGGGACTCGATGCGGACGCTCTCGGTCGAGGGCTTTTCCGTGGAACCGACGGTCGTCATCGGTCTGCTCGGCCTCGCAATTGTGCTCCTCGCGGGGCCGGTGTACCGGTGGGGCGGGGTCGCGAATCAGCCATCCTGAGGCAGCTGACGACCCGATTCTGGCGCGAGGGGTAGGCCGCCCCCCGTGGGTGGGCGGAGGCTTGCGCTCGGCTCGACAGGAATCGGGAGCGATCGATTGTTCGCCCGACCGTCTCCGCCCGGGCCACCATCGGACGGTCCCGTCGCAGGATCCCTCCGGGTCGGGTCTGCACTCAGTAGAAGGTGTCCGAGCAGTCATAGACCACGCCGTGGCGAGGACAGACGTACTCGCAGTGGCGGTGGGTCATGTCGGCGCCACACAGCGGACAGGGGCGGCCACGGACCCCGACAGTCGGGTCGTCGCCGGTGTCCGTCACGGTCCTCGGCCGGTCAACACTCCGACCAGCCACAGGACTCGCAGGTCTTGCAGCCCTCGGAGTAGTACAGCGAGAGCGATCCGCACTCGGGACACTCCGGACTCTCGCCGGCGTCGATCAGCGCCTGCTGGTCGGTGTCGGCCCCGCCTGCCGACGGTCCGCTGGTCGCCTCGGCAGCCGCGGGGCCTGCGTCCCTGGTCACCGCGCCGCCGTCCGTTTCCGGTTCGACGGGGGCCCGCTCGGCGTTCTCGTTCCCCGGGGCGTCGTCGTTCTCGTCGTTCGCGGTTCCACCGCTTGCGCTGGTCGAGGCCTCCCCTCGGTCGGCCTCGCTGCCCTCTGGGTCTCCGGCCGTCTCCTCGAGGGTCTGCTGCTGTGGATAGACCTTCTCGACCTCGCCGTCGAGGTAGCGGCGCATGGCCGTCCCGATGGCGTCGGGGATGGACTGGATCTGTTCGCCCTTGTCCCAGGCGA
>JAZKTI010000126.1:0-7726 GCA_036625635.1 Haloarculaceae archaeon | reverse complement strand
AGCGACCGAGGATATCCTGCTCAGCGACCGCGAGCGAGGTGAGGGCTTTCTGGCTGTCTGCGGTAGCGGTCCCGTCGATTCCAGAGAACCTTCGGGTAGAAGAGAGTGGCCCAGGATCGCTCCTCCAACGTCAACCCCTCACTCCTCGACGAGGTAGAGGTCCCGGCCGAAGACCTGGTTGACCAGGACGGTCGGGTCCAGGACCTCCAGCGTCTCCTCCCCGTCGAGGCCCGTCCGGCGGATCCGGTAGGTGTCGAGGCCGTGGCGGTTCTCCGTCACGCGTTCGAGCACCTCGAAGCGCTCGTCGCGGCGGTCGTCGCGGTAGGAGCGGCCGGGCTCGACGCCGATGGCCGGAACGTCCGCCGGCCAGTCCCAGGTGAACTCGCGGGCGTACTGGCCGAACTGCCAGACCAGGTGTTCGTCGTCGACGTCGACGTCGACGGTCCCCTCGGCCAGCCGTGCGATGGTGCGGTCCCAGTAGTCGACCACGCACCCGCGGAGGTCGCTCTCGAGGGTGCCGTCCAGGAGGCGTTCCTCGAGGGGATACCCGATCTCGATGCCCACGACGGCGTGCTGGTCCAGGCGGGTGAGACAGCACTGACACTCCGCCTCGAAGGTCGACATCGTCACGGGGTTCTCGACGCCGACGTGGGCGATCTCGTGCCCGCAGTTGGGACACCACAGGAAGAGCACGCCGTTGTCGGCCGAGACGAGTTCGGCGACCACCGTCAGGTCCTCGAAGGCACCGGTCTCCGGTTCCGGATCGGCCGGCGCCTCACCCGCCTCGGCCCCGCCCGGCGCCGCCGGGTGGCGAGCGAGTTCGCGGTCCTTCAGGAGCGTCTTGATGACCGAGTCGTGGGAGGAGTGGGATTCGGCCTCCCGAATCTCCTCGATCCGCTCCTTCGTCCAGTCTCTGACGCGGATCGTGGGCATTAGACGGGAATAGCGCTGCCGGTCAAATAACCTTGTCCCGGATCGCGCGCGAGGGCGGCGGGGCGCCCGTGCTCCACCGCCACCCATCGCGGGCACCTGTCACCCTCCCCTTCAGGCCGATTCGTCCGCCATGGCCCGGGTCACATACCCGGCGACGCGGTTGCGGACGTGGTGCGAGCGGAGTTCGGTGAGACGCTCGACGGTGCGCTTGTTCTCCTCGAAGTCCGCCGAGAAGGCGTCGGGATACCGCTCGAGGAGCCCGTCCCCGATGCTCGTGACGTCCGCCGGGTCCACTGGCATGTCGCCCGCTACCGTGTCCACGGAAATAGGCGTTTCCGCTCCCGCGAACCCAAGTTCCGTCCCGCCGCGCGCGAACCCCGGCTCCGCACCCCTTCACTACCCACCCCGTTGCTCGCACCGCATCCTCCCATCCCTTCGCTCCCAACCCCTTCGCTCCCCACCCCTTTGCTCCCACCGCATTCTCCCACCGCTGGTCACGCTTCGTCGGGGCTGGAGTCACTCGTCACGCGCCAGTCCGCCGGATCGATTTCGGTCCCCTCGGCGGCGTCGAACTCGGGATAGGCAGTGAACACGAGGTACTCCGTTCGCTCCTCGAGGTAGTCGACGAGGCGTCGCAGGTTCGCCTCGGCGAGGCCGCCGACGCCGTCGACCAGCATCACGGGGACCGTCTCGGCCACGTCGAAGGCCTCGAAGCCCGCCAGCGCCGCGACGAAGCCCAGCAATTCGAGTTCGCCCTCACTGAGGGCGTCGAGCCGGGCCTCCCGGCCGTTCCTGGCCACGACGAGGTCGAAGTCGGCGGTCAGCCGCGCGGTCTCGAAGCCCGCGTCGAACCGGGCAAGGACGTCCCCGAGGGCGTCGTCGAAGGCCTCGCGAGTCTCCCGCATCACCGCCTCCCGCCGGGTCCGGAGGGCCTCGAGGTCGGCCTGGAGGGAGGCCCGTTCCTCGCGAAGCTGTTCGACGCGAGCGGCCCGGGATTCGAGGCTCTCGCGTTCCTCGCGAGCGTCGGCCAGTTCCGCCTCCCGGTACCTGATGTCGCTCTCGACGTCGGCGAGGTCGGCGACGGCCTCGTCGACGCGCTCGGCGAGTGCCTCGACACGTTCGGCGGCTCGCTCCCGCCGCTCTCTGGCCTCGGCGAGGCTATCGCGCTTGTCGGCGAGGTCGTCCTCGAGGTCGGCGATGGCAGTCTCGAGGTCACGCTTGCGCCGCCGCGCCTGTGAGGCCTCCTCCAGCCGGGCCTCGAATTCGTCGACGCGCTCGCGGGCGGTCTCGAGGGCGGCCCGGCGGCGGGTCAGCCGCTCGCCGACGGCCTCGAGCTGGTCGGCGAGGGCCGACCGGGGCGCCTCCGACCCGCAGGTCCAGCAGGCCACCCGGTCGCCGGTGAGTTCCCGCTCGACGTCGGTGACGCTGTCGAGGCGGTTCTCCGAGAGCACCAGGTCGTTCGCGGCGTGGACCGACTGGAGGACCTCGACCTCCCGTTTGATGGCCGCGAGTTCCTCGCGTGCGGCCGCGTGCTCGTCCTCGACGTCGTCGACCTCGGGCACCTCGAGGGCGGCCAGGCCCTGGCGCTTCTCGGCGAGGGTCGCCTCGCGCCGCTCGATCGACCGCTCGAGCCGTTCGATCCGCTGTTCGGCCTGGTCCCGCTCGGACTGGGCCCGGGCGAGGGCGCGCTGCTCGTCGCCCGTGTCGGGCCCGCCGTTGCCGGCGGATCCGCTCCCCCCGTCCGATCCGCCGTCGTCGGGTGCGGCTCTGTCGTCTCCCCCGCTGCCCTCCACAGGGCCCCCGAGTTCCTCGCGGCGCTCCCGCAGGTCGGCCAGGTCGGACTCCAGTCGCGAGACCTTCTCGGCGACGGTGGGCAGGCGTTTTCGCGCTTCGACCGCCTGGTCCAGTTCGGCGTCGACCTGCTCGCGCTCCCGGCGAGTGTCGGCGATCCGCTCGTCGAGATTTTCCAGGTCGAGCGGCGCCAGCAGGACGTCCTCGAGGTTCTCGCCGGCCCGGACGGCCCGCCGGACCTCGTTGGTCTCGTCGGGACAGGCGAAGAGGGCGGTCCGGCGGCGGTCGTACTCGTCGGTGAGGTAGGGCGTTCCCTCGCGGGTGACCGCGTCTCCCTCGCGGACCAGCCCCACACCGACCTCGCCCTCGGGCGTCTGGAGGGTGACCCGGCCCTCCGACCGGCCCTCCGTCAGCGCCGTCGAGACGCCGAGGCCGGTCTTGATCGCCTCGACGAAACTGGACTTGCCCTGCCAGTTCGAGGCCCGGACGGCGTTGAGGCCGGGCTCGAGCGTCGCGCTCCCCTCGAGGATGCCGCCGACGTGCTCGATCTCGACCTCCCAGGTCATGGCTCGCCCCCGACCTTCGGCCCGGCGCCGCGAGTCACGGATCCACCTCCGCGTGCTCGGCGCAGACGTAGCCCCGGTCGAGCGCGATCTCCAGGGGGGCCCGCGTCGGACAGGCCGTACACTGTAGCTGGATGTCGACGTCGACCGCCGTCCGGTCGACGCCGGCGAGGTCGCCCGTCGATCCGAGGGAGGAGAGTGCGGTCTCGACCTTCTCCCTGACGACAGACCGTGCCACCTCGATCGAGTCCCGCTCCCAGTCGCCGGCCTCCTGGGGCGGCTTCTCCCCGTCCAGACACTCGAGGAGGTGGGTTCGGAGCGACCCCCAGGAGACGAAGGCCGACCGGACCCCCTCGACGTCGACGCCGTCGGCACGGAGGCGCTCGCTCACCTCCTCGCGAGCGAGGTCGTCCTCCCCCGTGAGTGCCTCGTACTCGTACTCGAGTCGGGAGGCCGGTGTCGTCCGGCCGGCGTCGCGACTGGCCCGGCGGAGGAGCCGCCGGTTGAACCACGCCGCCAGCGTCCGGTAGCCGACCGCCTCGTGGTCCCCGTCACCGCGCCACCGCGCCAGCAGTCCCTCGTCGATCGACCCGTGCCTCGGGTCCGCGTCGGCGAGGTCGTAGGCGGCGACGACCCGGTCGACCTTGCAACTGTGGTCGGCACCCATACGCTCCGTGTATCACCGGGGGAGGCACATGAATGCTGGTGTCGAGTTGCTGCCGAATAGTAACACCCTTAGGGTGTTACCGATCTCGCGGAACCGGCCCAGGCCGGCGAATGCACAGCCGCCCACAGGCCCGGAAGCCACGAGGGCCACCCCTGGCCCTGCCCCCCCCCCGGCCAATCCGTCACCGGACCTATCCAAGGTCTACAGGTCATCCAAGGTCTACAGGTCATCCAAGGTCTACAGGTCATCCAAGGTCTACAGGTCATCCAAGGTCTACTTCCACCGAGGCCCAGCTGCCAGGACCGGCGAACGTGGCCTCTCACCCCCTTCGTTCCGGTCCCCACCCGGCCGATAGCCCTCCGTACTGCCAGGGGGCGTTACAGCCGGTCCCAGAGGTCCCTGTTCGCCTGCCCCACCTCGTCGGTGTACGAGTCGTCGACACCACGGACACCCGCGCCCCGTTCGAAGACGACCTCGCCGTCGACGACGGTCCGGGTCACGTCCGCCCGACTGGCGGCGCTCACGACGTAGTAGGGTGCGCTTTCGGGGAGGACCGGATTCGGCCCGAGGTCCAGCGTGACGAGGTCGGCCCGCTTGCCGGGTTCGACGCTCCCGATCTCGTCGGCCATCCCCATCACCTCCGCCGAGCCAATGGTGGCCCACTCGAGGGCCTTCGCCATGTCGAACCCGCTGGGGTTGCGCTGTTTGAGCTTGTGGATGCCGACGGCCGACCGCATCGTCTCGAACATGTCGGGGTCCCAGCCGTCGTCGCCGATGCCGATGGTGATGTCCTCCTCCTGCATCGTCTCGACGTCGGCGATGCCGACGGCGTTGTTGGTGTTCGAGTAGGGGTTGTGCGCGACGGCGACGTCGTGCTCGCCGAGGATGGCGAGTTCGGTCTCCGTCGAGTGGACGCAGTGGGCCGCGATGACCTCGGCGTCGAGCAGGCCCATCTCCTCGAGGGCCGGAACCGGGCGCATGCCGTAGTCTTCGATGGACCGGTGGACGTCGACGAGGCCCTCCTCGAGGTGGATCTGGACCGGACGGTCGTCCTCGATCGCAGCCTCGGTCGTGGCCTCGACGACCTCGCGGGTGTTGGTGAACAGCGTGTGCAGACAGTAGTGGCCCTCCACGCGGTCGTAGTCGTTCTCGCCCCCGCGGACGAAGGTCTGGTTCTCCTCGAGGCCCGCCATCGCCTCCTCCGCCGAGTTCCGGGCCGTCTGCTCGAAGGTGATCAGTCCCCGGATCGGCGTCTGTGAGACCCCCTCCGCGACCGCGTCGAGGGCCCCCGGCAGCGTGTTCGGGCCGG
The DNA here is from genome assembly GCA_036625635.1 of Haloarculaceae archaeon. GTDB lineage: Archaea > Halobacteriota > Halobacteria > Halobacteriales > Haloarculaceae > JAZKTI01. Next base: position 2,463 of record JAZKTI010000126.1, on the reverse strand, counting down.
AGTAGTTGTCACAGAAGGCCGTCACCCCGCTCTCGAGCATCTCGACGGACGAGCCCAGGGCCGAGAGCCGGGCGTCCCGCATCCTGAACGCCTCGTCGACCTCCCACCAGATGTCGACCAGCGCCTCGTAGAAGCTCTCGGGGGCGGCGGTGAGCGGCGCCCCCCGGATGGGGAGGGCGTACATGTGCGTGTGGCAGTTGACCAGGCCGGGGATGACGACCTCGTCACGCGCGTCGACGTCCGCGTCGGCGGCGAACCCGTCCTCGATGGCCTCGATTTCGCCGTCCTCGGTGACGACCGTGACTTCCTGTCGAACGGCGCGCTCGTCGTTCATCGTGACGAGCGTGCCCGCGTTCAGGAGCATACGCCCCGGTCGGCCGGACCGTACAAAAACCTCGCGGCGGCCCGGTCCCGACCGGTTCGGGCGGAGGCGAGCCTGGTCCGGGGACCGGACAGCGACGCCGCTCCCGCTGGACCGGACAGCGACGCCGCTCCCGCTGGACCGGCCAAAGCCATATTGCACCGCCGGGTGAGCCCTCCCACATGACGCGGACACTCGTCCGGGACGCGGCCGTCGTCAGTCCGACCGGGGTGCGGGACGGAGACGTCGCGATCGAGGACGGCACGATTGCGGCCGTCGGGGAGGCTCTCAATTTCGACGCCGAGACGGTGATCGACGCCGACGGGATGGTCGCGATGCCCGGCGTCGTCGACGTCCACAACCACATGCACGACGACGAACTCTTCCCCGACGGGATCGACTTCGCCTCCCAGACCGCGAGTGCGGTCGCCGGTGGCGTCACGACCGTCGTCGAACTCCCCACCCAGACCCCCGTGACGACGCCCGAGGCCGTCCACGAGAAGCGCGACGCCTGCACCGAACTCGCCCACGTCGACTTCGGCCTCGTCGCCGGGAACGTCCAGGATCCCACCCTCGACGTCGAGGGCCTGCTCGCCGCGGGGACGCCGGACTTCAAAACCTTCACTGCCGACCCGTACCTCGCCGACGACCGGACCATCGTCGAGCTGATGGACCGGGTCGGCGACGCCGGCGGGACCGTCCGCGTCCACTGCGAGACCCAGGGCCTCCTCGACCACGCGCGCGGGACCGTCGATGGGGACGACCCGGAGGTCTACATGGACTCCCGGCCCCTCGAGGCCGAACTCGACGCGATCTCGCGGGTGGGGTACTTCGCCGAGTACGCCGACTGCCCGCTCCACGTGGTGCACGTCTCCAGCGGGAGCGGGGCGCGGGAGGGCGGCCGATTCAAGTCGCGGGCGAAGGTTCCCGTGACGCTCGAGTCCTGTCCGCACTACCTCGCCTTCTCGAAGGAGGACGTGGCCGAGCAGGGTCCGTTCCTGAAGGTGAACCCGAGCCTGAAGTCCCCCGCGGAGGTCGAGCGGCTGTGGGACGCCGTTCAGGACGGAACCATCGACGTCATCGCGAGCGAGCACTTCCCGACGTATCGGGAGGGGCGGGAGCGGGGGTGGGAGGATATCTGGGAACCCTACGCGGGCCTGCCGGGAATCGAGACGATGCTCGAGTTCCTGGTGAGCGAGGGGGTTCACGAGGGCCGACTGTCCTGGCCGAGGTTGTGTGAGCTCGTCTGTGCCCGGCCTGCACAGGTGGCCGGAATCTATCCCCAGAAGGGGCTGCTACGGGCGGGGAGTGACGGGGACCTGGTGTTGCTCCGGGAGGAGGACTGGGAGGTCAGTGCCGAGGAGCTGACGTACAACGGTGGGTGGACGCCGTACGAGGGTCGGGAATGGACGGCGGTGGTGGATACCGTGATTCGAGGTGGTGAGGTAGTTGCTCGAGACCACGAGGTCGAGAGCGAGCCAGGGGGTGGGACGTTCCTGGACCGCGGGCCGCTGTTCTGAGGTGTGATGCGTATTTCTCCTCGCTCTCGAACGACGACGTAATCCCCTCCGCTACCGCCCTGAACGCCCTCACCTCGCTCTCTGGAGAAGCAACTGCGGCCGCAGACCCCCAGAACGCCCTCACCTCGCTCTCTGGAGAAGCAACTGCGGCCGCAGACCCCCAGAAAGCCCTCACCTCGCTCTCTGGAGAAGCAACTGCGGCCGCAGACGCCCAGAACGCCCTCACCTCGCTCTCTGGAAAAGCAACTGCGGCCGCAGACGCCCAGAACGCCCTCACCTCGCTCGCGGTCGCTGAGCAGGATATTCTCCCTCGCTCCGCTCGGTCGAATAGAGCCTGCTCAGCGACTAAACAAGCGCGAGCGAGGTTCGCCCTTTCAGTCCGCCAGGGTCCGGGACCTTCCCATCGCTGGGCAAGGTCCGGATCGTCGGCCCGTCTTGGCATTCGGAGGTACAGACTGTCTCGATTCTCCAGATGGCGCGCGCCGTCGAGCGTGCCGAGCGCAAGCGAGGCCGCGAGACGGTCCCGTGCGAGGGATGAGCACCGCAGCGAAGCGCTAGCGAGCGAGGAGCGCAGTCGGCTGG
>JAZKTI010000125.1:0-7730 GCA_036625635.1 Haloarculaceae archaeon | reverse complement strand
CCTGGAAGAGGAACTCGTCGCTCTCGCCCTCGAACTTCGACCCGGCCCAGACGTCGAGGGAGCCCTCGAGGAGCTCCGAGCGGGTGTCTGCGACGGTCTCCGTGACATCCTGGGGGGCGTTCGGCCCCCACTCGTCGAGCGCGGGCAGGCCGGTGTCCATCCCACCCCAGAAGGCGTCGGCCTCCCAGGTACCGTCGTGGACGGACTGGACCGCCGGCCCGTAGAACTCCTCCCAGTGCCAGATGGGCGAGACCAGGTAGTTCTCGCCGCCGAACTCGCTCATCGGGGCGTTGTACCCCGAGGCCCAGACGTCGGCCTCGTTCGCGGCCTTCACCGCGGCCGGCGAGTCCTGCTCCTGGGCGATGACGTCACAGTTCTCGTCGATGAGGGAGTTCGCGGCCTCCTGGGAGGTCGGCGGATCGAACCAGGCATTCACCCACCGGATCTTGAACGTCGCATCGGGATTGACCGAGCGGGCCCCAAGGGTCATCGCGTTGATGGAGCGGACGACCTCGGGGATCGGGAAGGCGGCCACGTAGCCGATGTTGTTGTTCTCGGTGACCATCCCCGCGGCCTGGCCGGCGAGGTACCGTGGCTGATAGATCTTCCCCATGTACCGGCCCATGTTCTCGCGGGTCCGGTAGCCCGTCGCGTGTTCGAAGACCGTATCGGGATACTGCTCTGCGATGTTGTACATCGGATCCTGGTAGCCGAACGTCGTGCCGAAGACGATGTCGGTCTCGCCCTGGGCGTACTGCTCCAAGATCCGCTCGGAATCCGCCGGCGCGACGGCCTCGGTGTACTCCGTCTCCAGCCAGTCGTACTGCTCGTCGACGGCCTTGCGGCCCTCGTTGTGGGCCCAGGACCAGCCGAGGTCACCGATCTCCGAGATGTACACCCAGGCAGCCTTCACAGAATCCATGCCGCCGCCTCCGTCGCCGGTCGCCGTGGTGGTTCCACCGTCGCCGGTCGCCGTGGTGGTTCCACCGTCGCCGGACCCGTCGCCGTCGCCACCGTCCTCACCGTCGCCACCGCCGCTACACCCGGCGAGGCCGAGCATGCCGGCAGCACCGAGCGTTTTGAGCACCCTTCGCCGACCCAGGCCGCGTTCGCGAGATACCATAGTCAACCGACTTTCAGTAGCAGCAACTGGCACATAATTGTTTTCCCCACCTGGCCGAAAAACCCACAAGTTCGGCATCATTGCACGTGTTTCACCACGATTGGAGGAGAAGGTGGCCGATGGCCCTGCCACCGGCAAGACGGTGGGTGCCCTGGCCGCTGCGTGGGGCGCGACCAGGCCCTCACCCGGGGACCACGTCGACGTAGTCGAACCGATCGACGTCGACCAGCCCGTTGTTCGTGAGTCGGTACTCCGGGATGACCTCGAGAGCGAGGAAGGAGAGTTCCATCAGGCCACCCGCGTGGGACAGCCCGAGGGAGGCAGCCGCCGACTCCACGCCCTCGAACCGATCCGCCACGGCGGCAAGCGGTCGGTCTGACATCAGCCCCGCCACGGGGAGGGCCAGGGAGTGCATCGTTCCCTCCGCCGGATCGTAGGCGGCCACCCCGCCCTCGATCTCCCGGAGGTGGTTCGCGACGCGGGCCATCGCATCGTGCTCGACGCCAGCGACGATGCAGTTGTGTGCGTCGTGGGCGACGGTCGAGCCGACGGCGCCGCGATCGAGGCCGAACCGGTGGACGAATCCCCGCCCTATTCCGCCCTCCCCGCCGTGGCGCTCGACGACTGCCATCGGGAGGACGTCCCCGTCCGTGTCGGGTCCGAGGACGCCGGTCGCCCCGCCGGGCGCGTCGTCTCTCAGGACCGGAACCTGGGACTCCATCCGACCGGTCTGGAGGCCGCCGAGGGCGTCGACCACCCGCACCGTCACCTGGCCACGTCCCTGGTGTTCGATCGCGAGATCCGCGGGGGTGACCGGTTCGAAGGTCACGGTATCTGTGGCGATCGACGACGCTGGCGGCTCAGAGGCGTCCGCCGTCGGGTCGACAACTCCGTCGACGACGACGTGGTCGACCGTCCAGGATTCGAGGTCGGCGAGGAGGACGAGGTCGGCCGGCCGACCGGGTTCGATGCGGCCGCCCGGGAGGCCGTAACTCTCCGCGGTGTTGATCGTCGCCATCTGGACGGCCTCGACAGGATCGACGCCGAGCGAGATGGCCTGCTCGAGGACGGCATCGACCCCGCCCTCCTCGATCAGATCGACGACGTCGCGGTCGTCGGTACACAGCGAGAGCCGTCGCGAGTCCACCTCGTCGACGAGACCGACCAGGTCGGACAGGTTCTTGCTGGCCGAGCCCTCCCGGAGGTAGACGCGCATGCCGGCCTCGACCTTCTCGCGGGCTTCCCCGATCGCGATGCTCTCGTGGTCGTTGTCGAGGGAGCGTGCCACCTCCTGGAGGTCGCTGCCCGTGACCCGCGGGGCGTGCCCGTCGACGGCGAGACCGCGCGCCCGCGCCGCCGAGATCTTGGCGTGGACCTCCCCGTCGCCGGCCAGAAGGCCCGGGATGTTCATCACCTCGCCGAGGGCAACTACCCGGTCTTCCTCGAGCAGATCGGCGACTTCGGCGGCGGAGACGGTGGCCCCGCCGTCCTGGAGGTGGGAAGCGGGAACAGACGACGGGACCGTGATCCGGGCCTTCAGTGGCGTGTGGTCGGCGTCGGCAAGGAGCGACCTGACGCCCGCCGCGCCCAGGACGTTCGCGATCTCGTGGGGATCGTGAATCACACTCGTCACGCCGCGGGGAACGACGGCGGCACCGTACCGGGGAAGGGTCACCATCGAGGACTCGACGTGCATGTGCGCGTCGATCAGTCCCGGTGTGACGTAGCCAGTCTCGATCTCGCGGCGGGCGGGCCGTTCCTCCAGCGCCACGACCTCGCCGTCGTCGACGGCGACCGCCGTGGTTCGGATCGTCCCGGTATTGACGTCGACCAGGGCCCCCCGGACCAGCAGGTCGACCCGCTCGTCCGTCACGGGCGATCAACCCCGTCGACCGCGTCGGCGTCGTCGGCGGCCTCGGATGTCTCCGGTACGATGTGGCTCATGCCCTGGCCGACGCGAGGGGCGGCAAAGAGGGTTTTCCCGCCTTCGGACTGGCGTGACTCTCGAAGGGACAGCCATAGAGGTCCTCGGTGTCTCCGAATTGATACAGAGGGGCAGGCAGGGGTGTCGAGCATCCGACCCAGCGGTCGACAGAAGAGATCCGCGGTTTCACCCAAGCCGGGCTGTAACCCGCTCCTCGAGAGTCTCCCGGAACCGGTGGCTGGCCTCGGCGTCGACCCGCGCCTCGAGGACGGTCGCGCCCGCGTGGCGGACGGACTCCCGGACCGATCGCTCCAGGGATTCCCGGTCCGACACCCGCTCGTACTCGAGGTCGTAGAGCGCACCCGTGGGATCGAAGTCCAGCCCGTGTGGCGTCCGGAACTGGTCGGTGAAGGGTGGGTCGAAGTCCTCGATCGGAAGCATGTGGAAGATGCCGCCGCCGTCGTTGTTGACGAGCACGATCGTCGCGTCGAGGCCGAACCGGCCGAGGGCCAGGAGCCCGTTCATATCGTGATAGTAAGCGAGGTCGCCGGTGACGAGCACGACCGGGTCGTCGGTCACACTCCCCGCCCCGAGCGCGCTGCTCGTGACGCCGTCGATGCCAGATGCCCCACGGTTGCCGAGGGCCGTGATCGACTCCGGTCGGGGCCGGGCGAACCGGTCGAGGTCCCTCACCGGCATGCTGTTCGAAACGTACAGTGTTGGCCCCCTGCTGCCCGATCCATCGGACTCCGTCGCGGCGACCGCGCCAGCCACGGTCGAAGCCAGGATCCCCCCTTCGAAGAACCGGTCGCCGGCGGCCTCCTCGAGGAGTCGCCAGTACTCGGTTTCGGCGGATTCGAAGCGCTTCCGCCACTCCGGGGGGGTCCCGGCGCTGGCAGCATCCGAGGCCGCTGTCTCACCCTTGGCCGCGCCCGCTCTTACTTCCCCGTCGTCGGCCGCCCCAGCCACAGCTTCCCCATCGTCGGCAACACCCGGTTCGCGTGCCACCGAACCGGTCGGTCCCGTGCCGCGCACCCCCGACTCGAGTGCCTCGGCCAGCGCCGCCGCGGTCGCCGTCGGATCGGCCCGAACAAGATCCGTCGCCGTGAATTCGGCCTCCGGCCACCTACCGGCCGGGTCGACTACGATCTGGCGCGCGTCGGCAGCCCCGAGGTAGGTCCGGAGCACCTTCGAGGTCGGCGAGGCGCCGAATCGGATCACGAGGTCGGGATCGGGCCAGTCGACGGCGGCGAGATACCCGTCGTACCCCCCACACACAGCCAGGTCCTCGACGTGCGGACCGAAGCGGTGGTCGGACAGGGGGTCCGCGAGGACCGGGACGTACCACTGCGCCGCCAGGCGTGCCAGCGCGTCGGTCGACACCGCGTCGCCGACAGCGGGGCCGGCCACGATGAGCCCGCGGTTCGCGTCCGCGAGGGCCCCGGCAAGAGCCTCGACCTCCCGATCGCTGAGAGTCGGGCGACCCGCCATCCTGCTCACGAATGGCCCCTCGCGACCGGTGGCTGCCAGCGGCGCCGTCGCCTCGAAGTCCTCGGGGACATCGCCTTCGATCGGAGTCGGCTCGAGGGGCTTCGCGAGCGGGACGTTGCAGTGTACCGGACCGGGATCGGGCGCCCGAGCGGCGCCGAGGGCTCTGGCGACGGCCACGCGTAGTGATCGGACCCGACGGGGCTCGGGCGCCGGCTCGGGGACCGTCCGTGCCCAGCGGACGGCGTCGCCGTAGAGGTCGCCCTGGTCGACGGTCTGGTTCGCGCCAGAATCGTGGAGTTCGGCGGGGCGGTCGGCGGTCAGGACGACCAGCGGAACCCGCGACTGGTCGGCTTCGATCACGGCGGGGTGGCAGTTCGCCGCCGCCGTCCCGGAGGTACAGACCACGGCAGTCGGCTCACCGGACCGCTTGCTCCGGCCCAGGGCGAAGAAGGCCGCCGACCGCTCGTCGAGGTGGCTAAAGACCTCGATGTCGTCGTGCTGGGCAACCGCCATCGCGAGGGGAGTCGATCGGCTCCCCGGCGCGAGACAGGCTGCCCGGAGGCCGCCCGCGGCCAGTTCGTCGACGATGACGCGTCCCCAGAGCGTGGCGCGGTTCGGTGCGGTCATTCGAGTTCGTCCAGGATCGGGCGATACTTGAGCTGCAGTTCGTCCCACTCGCGGTCCGGGTCGCTGTCCGCGACGATGCCGTCGCCGGCAAATAAGGTGGCACGGGCAGGTTCCGCCACCGCTGAGCGGATCCCGACCGCGAAGGTGCCGTCGCCGGCGGCGTCGACCCAGCCGAAGGGGGCGGCGTACCACCCGCGGTCGAAGGTCTCGGTCTCCCGGATGGTCCTGAGGGCCTCGTCCGGCGGGAGGCCGCCCACCGCGGGGGTCGGGTGGAGCGCCTCGACGACCGAGAGGACGTGGGCGTCGGTCGGGAGCGAGGCCCTGATCGGTGTCTGGAGATGCTGGACGGTCGGGAGCCGCCGGACCGTCCGGCCACCGGTCGAAACGTGCTCGGCGACCGGTTCGAGCTGGTCCCGGATGGCCTCCACCACGAGGGCGTGCTCGTGGGCGTCCTTCTCGCTGTCCCGTAGTTCGGCGGCCAGCCAGTCGTCCTCCTCGGTCGTCTCGCCCCGGCCCGTCGACCCCGCCAGCGCGGTCGTCCGGACGGTCCGACCCTCGAGTTCGACGAGCCGTTCGGGGGTCGCACCGAAGAACGTTCGCGCGTCGGGTGGCTGGAAGAGGAACCGGTAGCAGTCCCGGCAGCTCCGACCGAGCCGGGCGAGCGTCGCGGGGATGTCGAAAGCACCGGCCAGGTCGACCGACAGCGCCTGTGCGAGGACGACCTTTCTGAGCCGACCCTCGCGGACGCTCTCGACCGCCGAGCGGACCTGCTCGTTCCATTCGCGTTTCTCCGTCGTCGGCCGCCGGGCTTCGATGCCTGGCGGATCACCGTTCCGGCCCGGGGATAACCCGGCGAGGCGCTCGGCCCATCGGTCGAGCCGGGCGTCGGCCTCGTCCCCGGCGTCGTCGCCGCTCGCGGTCGCCGTCAGCCAGGCGCCCGCATCCGTAACGGTCAGCTGAATCGCCGGCAGGACAAAGTAGGCGCCGGGAAAGCCCGACCAGATGTCGTTAACGGCCTCGTCGTGGTCCCGGTGGAAGGCGAAGCCGCCGAAGAGACGCGGACGGGCGGGTCGGGGGAGTTCCTCGGGCACGGCGACCGAGGCGAGCAGGCGATCCGCGACGGCCCTGACGCTCGCGATGCGCCCTGGGCCGGCCGTTCTGATAGCCTCCGTGGCACCCCCGGCCGCTATTGCTGTCTCTGACGTCGCCCAGCCGATCCGCGGGGTCTCGACTTCGTGGAGGAACGACTCGACCGGTGTCGACTCCACCTCGCGACACCGGAGTGTGACCTGCGCCGGCGTGTCCTCGACGACGCGCTCCTCGCCAGACGTCACGTCCATCCTGGTAAACTTGCAGGGCCGCGCCTTTGAGCCTAACTATCCGATACCCTGGGGGAACTCCGTACCCAGCATTCGAAGCGAGAGCCGGGTGGCTCCGCTCTCCCCTGCCGCCCGCCTCTCCCGAGATAGCCCTGCGCGGAGGTGTTATGAACCACTGGCCACCATGGAATCACGCCTTGCCGACGGGCTTTATCGGATGCCTCTCCTGCCGCACGGGCTACCCCGGGAGACGCCGCTCACGACGCTTCGAACCGGGATCGATAGAGGTGAGCCAACGCCTTATCGGCGGTTGTCGTGACATCGAAACGACGAAAAGGTACCGAAACCACAACTGAACTTCGAAGAGACCAAAGGAGAATTCCTGTGCCCCGGTCTAATCTTCCATATACGCCTAATTGCCCGCCAAATTTAAATCCCCCTATGTCGAAGGCCCCGGTGTGCAGATGCCAAAGGTAGAGATCACTGTCCCGGAACACCTCGAAATGCAGATCGCCCAGCTCGTCGAGCAGGGCGAATTCCTCAACCGTGAGGAAGCGATCGAGGACCTCCTGTCGACGGGGCTGAAAGCCTACAAAACGAGCGGACCGCAGAGCGAGGAGGAGGAAACCGGATTCGAAGACGATGGGATGATGGGTCACGACGACGAGTACGTCTTCTGAGCCGGGCCACGGCCCGAGGTAGCCCTTTTCCGTTCTAGTATCACCGCACAACCACTGATATCACCGCATAACCGCTGGTATCACCTCGATCCCGCTGGCACCACTTGACAGACTCTGGTATCCACTCACAAACAATACTTAAAGTGAGACCACACCCTACGTTTGGTCATGCACAAGGACGAGCTTCTCGAACTCCACGAGGAGATGGTCACTATCATGGAGTACTTCAAAGATGTCGACTCCGTAGACGAGACGCTCTTTGAAGCCTACAGTGAACTTGACGTCACTCCGGCGGACGTCCACAAATCCAAGAGCGAGCACAAACACGCGGTCTTCGTACTCGGCAACGCCCTGGCGACGGCCATGAGCGAGGACGAATTTTCGGACGCGGGACGGGTCAGCAAGCGGATGAAGGAACTCGCGGAGGACGCCGAACGGAAGCTGTAGACGCCTGCGACGACCGTACGCGACGACCATACGCGACGACGGTACGTGACTGCGGTACGTGACGACGGTACGCGACGGCGGTACGTGAATGCGGTACGTGACGACGGTATGCGACGGCG
>JAZKTI010000124.1:0-7730 GCA_036625635.1 Haloarculaceae archaeon | reverse complement strand
CTATAGTCACGCTTGCGCTGGACCGACGTCACGGCCTCCGGCGCGATGTCGTTCTCCCACCCCGCGACCAGTCTCGAGAGGTTCCGTAGCGACGTCTCCCCGACCTCCCTGAGGTGATAGAGGACGAACCGACGCCGCTGATCACTCAGGATGTCGAATACCCCGTCGGCCTCGAGTTGCGGCAGGCTGGGCTGTTCCCCTCGTGGTGGCTTGGCTTTCTGTATCGACACGTTCCACTCCCCCCAGAACACTTTGGAGCACAGTCAGCATATAATTGGGCCATGATATGCCATGGCACACTCTCGTCCCGTTATGCAGTGGCGTTTCGTGGGCCGGGGGGTGACTGGTGAGGCCGTGTGACGCGCGTCCCGGTCGTGTAATCCGCCATCGGTGCCGAACGATGACCGCCCAGATCCGGTACCGGCTCGCTGGTTGCTGAGAGCTTCTACTCGTTTTGATTGGGAAGTTTACCAAGCCATTTCCTCGATGGGACACAAGACGACGTATGACAATTCTTGCCGCTGTGGGAGAACAACGCCAGCCCGTAGAAATAATCGAGAGGGGATTCGAATTAGCGACCGCGTTCGAAGAAGAATTACACGTGTTGCACGTCATCCCCGAGCAGGACGCCGAGGAACACTTCAACGCAATCCGATCCATCGACGAATTTCGTGACATGTCTTTCTCGGTCGAAATCGACCGAGCCGAGAACATCGCGCAGGAATTGATCGACGGTGCGCTGGGGGAAGCTGCGGTGAGCACCGTTACTCCCGTCGGGAGGATCGGAGACCCGGCCGAGGAAATTTCGGCAGCAATCGATGCGCTCGACCCCAGGTACGTCGTCGTGGGCGGCCGAAAGCGCTCGCCACTGGGGAAGGTTGCATTCGGCAGCGTGACGCAGTCTGTAATCCTGGACTCCGGGTGTCCTGTCGTAACCGTGATTGCGGAGGAGTAACCGACCCCCTCTGGCTATCTATTTTTCCGAGGGAACCCGGATAAGAGGGCCCCTCGCTGTTCCCGTGGTCGGGGAACGTGAACCGTCCTGATATTCGGTGACCCGAACGATGGAGACTGGGACGGCAGCCACCAGCGGGACGGCAGCCACCAGCGGGACGGCAGCCACAAGCAGGACGGCAGCCACCAGCTGAACGCAGGACCTCGTGTTTCGAACTGCATTCCCACCTGCCCTGTATCGTGGAAGCTTGAGCGACACTGATCGTCGTCGAGGCGCCGCGGGGGGTTTGATTACTCCCCCACCGGCTCACCAATCGTCGCCAGCTCCGTTCCGAGCGTCCCGAGGAACCGCGCCGCGTCGGCGCCGTCGACGATCCGGTGATCGATCGTCAGGTCGAACCCGATCTCCCGTCGAAACTCGGGCCCGTCCTCGCCAGGGACGGGCCGCTGGCGGAGTCGGTCGACGCCAAGGATGGCCACCTCTGGCGGGTTGATGATCGGCGTGAACGAGTCCACGCCGAGGGGGCCGAGGTTCGAGACGGTAACGGTCCCGTGCTGCAGGTCCGACATCGAGTGGTCCCCCGCCTGGACCAACTCGACGAGTCGCCGTCGCTCGGCTCCGATCTCCACGAGGGACAACGAACCGAGGTTCCGGAGGACGGGCGTGACCAGGCCCGCCTCGACGTCGACCGCGATGCCGACGTGCTGGTCGGCGAACAGGCGGTGGATACCGTCCTCGAAGGTGGCGTTGAACGACGGGTGGGCCTCGAGCGTCGCGCTCAGCGCCAGCATGACGCCGTCGACCATCGAGACGTGGTCCGGCGCGGCCTCGACTGTTTCGACCAGGGGCTCCGCGTCGACGGACCGGCTGACCGTGACGTGGACGGCGTTCCGATAGCTCTCCTGGAGCCGGTCGGCGATGGTCGACCGCATCGGGCCGAGGGTGCGCTCCTCGCTGACGGTTCTGGGGTCGCTCATGGCGTCAGGGGAGCCGCTCGTGGCCTCAGGCGGGCCGCTCGTGGCCTCAGGCGGGTTCGATCCACGCGAGTGCGTCCCCCTTCTCGAACTCGGCGTCCTCCGGCAGTTCGATCTCGACGAGTTCGCCCGCGAGGGGCGCAGTGACGTCGACGCTCACCTTCTCGACCTGGATCTCACAGAGGGTTTCGCCCTCGTCGACGGCCCGGCCCTCGCGGACGAACCAGTTGACGACGACCCCCTCCTCTGCGTCGGCGTCGTCCGGCCAGATCTCGGCGGCGTCCACCGGGACCCGGTCGCCGCTCATGGTTGCGTGTTGTGGACGGCGGTTGCGATGTCGCCGGCGTCCGGCATGACCTCCTGTTCGAGCGGGCGGGCATAGGGGATCGGGACGTCGGGCATCGCGACTCGCTCGACCGCCTCGAGGTCGGCGAGGGCGTCTTCTGCGGCGACGGCCGCGATTTCGCCGGTAACCCCGTAGGAGTGGTAGTCCTCGTCGACGACGACCAGCCGGCCGGTCTTCCGGACCGACTCGAGGACCGTCTCCGTGTCGAGGGGTTCGAGTGTGCGGAGGTCGATCACTTCCGCGTCGACGCCGTCGGCGGCGAGGTCCTCGGCGGCGTCGAGAGCCCGGTGGACGTGGAGGCCGAGTGTCACCACGGTGGCGTCCTCGCCCTCGCGCTTGACGTCCGCCTGCCCGAACGGGATCGTGTAGGGGTCCTCCGGGACGCCGGTCTTGGGCCCCTCCGGCGACGGCATCCAGCCCAGGCCCATCAGGCGCTTGTGGAACATGTAGACGACGGGGTCGTCGTCGCGGATGGCGTTGTGCATCAGGCCTTTGGCCTCGTAGGCGGTGCTCGGCACCACCACCTTCATCCCGGGCAGGTGGGCGAAGGTGCCATAGAGCGTCTGGGAGTGCTGGGCGGCGTCGTTGTAGGTCCCGCCGGCGGCGGTCATGAGCACCATCGGCACCGCCACCCCGTTCCCGGACATGTAGGTGTTCTTCGCCATGTTGTTGTAGATCTGGTCCATCGCGACGCCGAAGAAGTCCGAGAACATCAGTTCGACGATCGGCCGCATGCCCGCCTGCGCGGCGCCCACGCCGGCGCCGATGAAACTCGTCTCCGAGATGGGCACGTCCATGACCCGATCGTAGCCGAACTCCTCGCGGAGGCCCTCCGTCGACCCGAAGATGCCGCCGTAGTCGGCGACGTCCTCGCCCATGAGGAAGACCTCTTCGTCCTCGCGCATTTCGTGGGCGATCGCCTCGACTATGGCCCGGCTCATCGTGAGTTCGCGCTCCTCGGCGACTGCTTCGCTCATGGGGAATCACCCCCCTGCGTCGAGGCCGGCGGCGGCGACTCCGTCACGCCCGAGGGCGGGTTGCTGTAGACGTCCTCGTAGGCCGCCTCGGGGTCGGGCTGTGGCTGGTCCTTCGCCCAGGCGATGGCGTCGTCGACCCGCCCTTCGGCGGGCTCACGGATCGCCGCGAGGTCGTCCTCCCCGAGGCCGTGGCCCCGCAGGTCACTCGCCAGGCGCTCGACCGAGTCCCGCTCCTGGTGGCGCTCGACGTCCTCCTCCGGCCGGTAGCCCTGGGCGTCGCCCATGAAGTGGCCCATCCGCCGGTGGACCTGGACCTCGAGCAGCGTCGGGCCGTTGCCGTCCCGAGCGCGGCCGACGGCCTCCTCGGCGGCCTCGTAGACGTCGATCGCGTCATCGTGGTCGACCCTGATGCCGGGCATGTCGTGGCCGTCGGCCCGTCGCGAGCCGTCTCGGACGTCGGTCACCCGCTCCTTGGGCATGCTGATCGCCCAGTCGTTGTCCTCGACCACGAAGACGACCGGCAGGGTCTGCACGCTGGCGAGGTTGAGCGACTCGAGGAACGCACCCTGGTCGATCGCCCCCTCCCCGAGGAAGGCGACGGCGACGTCGTCCGTGTTCCGCTTCTTGGCCGCCAGCGCGGCACCGACAGCGGGCGGAACGCCCTGGGCGATGATCCCGCTACAGGCAAAGTTGACGTCGGGATCGAAGAGGTGCATGTGGCCGCCTTTGCCCTTCCCCAGGCCGGTCTGCCGGCCGAAAATCTCCGCCGTCATTCGCTTCAGGTCCACCCCTTTCGCGATCGCGATGTGGTGCGGGCGGTGAGGGGCGGTCACCGTGTCTTCATCGCGGAGGTGCTGGCAGACGCCGGCCCCCGAGGCCTCGTGGCCCGCTGCCAGATGGAGTTCGCCCGGGATCGGCCCGGCCGAGATGTCGAAGGCCGGCTCCTTCCCCTCGAGGTACTCCTCCTGGAGTCGTTCCTCGTAGTACCGTGCGGTTACCATGTCCTCGTACATCCCCTCGAGGACTGCTGTATGTGGCATGTTCTCCCCGGTCGTCTAACTACCGAGAATGTAATAAACGTACATGCAGGTTTTCACCGGGATGGAATCGGGGGCGGTCTCCTCGAGCGGCGGTCACTGCTCCGAAGACGCTTCCGGCAGTCCGTCGACGGGGAGGGTCGGTATCCCCTCGCTCCAGTCAAGACGTGGTAGTACTGCTCGCAACTGGTCCAACCGGGTCTCCAGAACCTCCAGGGGATGTTCGTCGACGACGGTCGCGGAACGACGGTCGACCGTCTCCCCGCCGTGGTCGATCTGGAAGTGGCACTCCCCGAGTTCGGGATGGCCTTCGTCCTGGTGCCAGCCGATTCCGAGGTCGCGGGCCCCCTCGCTCCACTCGACGTCGTAGTATTCGTAGTCCACGGCGCGAGGGTAGGAAAAGCGCACAGTCAACGTGGCATTCTCGGCGGCGTACGCTCGACTCAGGAATTCCGCTGGCGCCACGCGAGTTTCGATAGTCCTTGGTCGCGCTCGAGACGGGCGCACTCGAACATCGTAACAGCCCGGCTCCTTGTCGATCCGTCGCCGGATCGCATCGTAGAGCTTCGCCTTCGTCAGGTTTCCCCTGTTTGCGACGAAGGCGAACCCGAGTGGCGCCATCGTTCCTACGCAGCCCCTGCCTCTGGAGACTCCTCGTCGGCCCCACCCTCGACGTACGGATCGACGTCATGGAGGTCGTCGTAGAGGCTGAGTGCGTGCGCCAGCAGCTGCAACTCGTCGGCGACCTCCTCCCACTCGCGGAGCGACCGCTGTCGGTCCCGTGCCTCGGTTGCAGGGACGTCCTCGTCGCTCAGCGAGGCCTCGAGTTCGTCGCGCGACTCGACTCCATACTCCGACTGGATTGCCTGTATCTCCTCCTTCGCCTGGACGATTTCCTCACGCAACGCTTCGCGCGAAAAGGCGAGTGCGAGTTCACGGATGCGCTCCGTGTACAGGCGGGTGAAGTCCGGGACGTACCTGACGTCGTCGCCCTGGTCGACCCGCCGGAGGTCGCCTCGCTCTGCGAGGTGATCGAGTTCGTCCTTCGCGGTTTGCCAGCCCACATCTGCCTGCTCTGCGACCCAGTTGGCCGAGACGGGATCGGTAACTGTCTCGACGATCTGCCTGACTCGCTCGCGCGGCGAGAGGCCGTCCTTCCAGTCGGGCATCTCTATGGTTCCTTGTCCGCCATACCCAATATAAATTACGACCGTTCGGAGAATATTGAGAGTAAGGTCGGCATCGAGGTCATCGTACATCCGGTCGAGGGTGTCCAGTGCCGACTGGCACGTCGCGTAGTGCTCGTTGGCGAACTCGACCGTTTCCTCGAGGGGAATCACTGTGCGTCCGTCCGCCTCACATCCACATCCAGCGACCTCGCGCGACGAGCGTCAGTTATCTGCACCAGCTCCGCGGCTCGCCACAGCGAGGACAGTGGCCCGTCCCGCCCATCCCCTCCAATGGTGAGGGCCACGCCTCAAGGGGTTTTACGTGGATACATCAACTTTAAGACAGGACGCCCGAGGCGGGATTGTGAACCGGAGCCAGACGGTCCTGCTCGGCTCGCTGCCGCTCGCCTGTGCGGGCTGCGACTGGCAGGGCTCAAATCCCGCATTGAGGTTGCTTCTCCGCGGCCAGGACTCACTCGTCGCTGTCGCTCCTCGTTCGTCTGGGCCGCGGAAGAAGCGCCCGAGGCGGGATTGTGAACCGGAGCCAGACGGTCCTGCTCGGCTCGCTGCCGCTCGCCTGTGCGGGCTGCGACTGGCAGGGCTCAAATCCCGCATTGAGGTTGCTTCTCCGCGGCCAGGACTCACTCGTCGCTGTCGCTCCTCGTTCGTCTGGGCCGCGGAAGAAGCGCCCGAGGCGGGATTTGAACCCGCGTCACGACCGTGACAGGGTCGTATGATGGGCCACTACACCACCCGGGCTTACAATCCCACATTCCCCACTGCAGGGCATAAGGCTTTCCAAAACCACCCGACCCACGCAAGATATATGCCGTGTGCCTCCGAATATCGTGTCACGAGGCGGCACACCTCGCCCCTCTCCTGGCAGCGCACCCGACCGAGGCCGGTCGGGTGACCGGTAGCGGTAGCCGTCCGACTTGGTAAGGGTTAAGGGGGTCTGGTTTATACCGTGCTGTAGTATCTCGACCAGGCTTCTCCAGCGGTCAAGCCCCATCCATGGTAGACGTAAGCCAACACGAACTCGTGCCAGACCACAGCGTCCTCGACAGCGAGCAACTCGAGGACGTGCTCGAGGAGTACAACATCGATCGAACAGACCTCCCGAAGATCAAGCGCAAGGACAAGGCCCTGCCCGACGAGGCCGAGGTGGGCGAGGTCGTCCGGATCGAACGGAACTCCCGGACCACGGATCGGTCCGTGACCTACCGACTGGTGGTAGAATGACGGTGATATTCGAATGATCGAGGTGATTTGCACATGATCGAGATGGACGATCGCCGCGAGATCTCGCGGCAGTACTTCTCCAGGGAACGGCTCGCCGAACACCACTTTCGCTCGTTCAACGCCTTCCTCATGCGGGGTATGCAGGAAGTGGTCGACGAGAAGGAGACCATCGACACCGACATCGGGGACAAGGAGGGCCAGGAGCCCGTCTACGTCGAACTTGGGGACGTCCGGGTCGTGACCCCCCGCGTTCGCGAGGCCGACGGGAGCGAGGAACTGCTCTACCCCCAGGAGGCCAGGCTCCGGAACATCACCTACTCCGCCCCGGTGTTCATGGAGATGGCCATCATCAAGGGTGGCTTCGAGGAGGAGGAACGGGTCGTCGACCAGACCGAAACCAAGATCGGACGGATGCCGATCATGGTCGGCTCCGAAAAGTGCAACATCGCGGGCTTCTCCCGCGACGAACTCATCGACATCGGCGAGGACCCCGCAGACCCCGGCGGCTACTTCATCGTCAACGGGTCCGAGCGGGTCCTGATGACGAGCGAGGACCTGGCGCCGAACAAGATCCTCGCCGAGACCGACACCAAGTACGGCGACACCATCGAAGTCGCCAAGACCTTCAGCCAGCGCCGCGGCTACCGGGCGCTCGTGCTCGTCGAGCGGACCCGAGACGGCCTGCTCGAGGTTTCCTTCCCCTCGGTCTCGGGCTCGATCGACTTCACGACGCTCGTCCGGGCGCTCGGCCTGGAGTCCGACGAGGAGATCGTCCACCGTGTCTCTGACGACCCGGAGATCGTGAAGTTCATGCTCGAGAACCTGGAGGCCGCCGAGGTCCAGACCACCGAGGGCGCCATCGAAGCCCTTGGGAAGCGGGTCGCCTCCGGACAAGGCAAGAACTACCAACTCAAGCGGGCGAACTACGTGATCGACCGGTACCTCCTCCCCCACCTCCACGAGGAGGGCGTCGACGAGGAGGACGTCCGCATCAACAAGGCCTACTACCTCTGCCGGATGGCCGAGGCCT
>JAZKTI010000123.1:0-7810 GCA_036625635.1 Haloarculaceae archaeon | reverse complement strand
GGGCGTTCGGATTGTTGGCGGTATGGCGTGAAGCAACTCCTGCCAGCGGGCCGAGGGCGTTCGGATTGTTGGCGGTATGGCGTGAAGCACCTCCTGCCAGCGGGCCGAGGGCGTTCGGATTGTTGGCGGTATGGCGTGAAGCAACTCCTGCCAGCGGGCCGAGTCCCGATCCCGACCCACCGCTCTGACATCCCGCTACAGGAAGTCCCGCACGTCCGAGTACCACATGTCGTGCTCGTCGGTCTCGCCGATGGCCTCGGCGATGCGGACGGCGATAGCGTGCCAGCATAGCTGTTCGGGATCGGTCACGTCCAGGTTGTACTCGGCGTCCTTGCAGGTGCAGCCGCCGGCCTCGACGACGTACTCGTCCTGGCGGCCGACGACGACCGTGAAGTCGCGGTACTCCTTGACGCGACCCTCGCCTACCGCCTCGATGGCCCGCTGCCCGCGATCGCCGTGGACGGCGATGATACTGTCGACTGCCTCGGGGGTGAGTTCACCCGCCTCCTCGAGGGTGGCCATCCACTCGTCGACCGCCGTCACGGCCACCGCTTGGCGAGGGGCCGACAAAGAGCCACCGGTGGTTTCGGCCGGATCCACGGGAATGCGGCCCCGATGTGGTGGGGCACCTCTCCCAATGTGGGCAAGATCACGGCGCGTTCGACCGACCCTTCATCGATCCGCCGCTCCACCACTCCGCCGCTCCACCGCTCCGCCGCGCTTTTCGCCCGAAGCACACCGCAGCGAACGCACCGAACAGAGCACGCGCCGCCGCGAACCAGCCCAACCCCTCACCCGCGGCGCGGCGGGCCGCCGGCCCCTCGGGCCTGCGGCCCCGCTCCCCTTTCGCACGCGACCCCCCTCCGCCGCTCCACCGCTCTCCCGCTCCACCACTCCACCACTCCGCCGCTCCACCGCTCCGCCGCGCTTTTCGCGCTGGGCCGCGAGGCCCGGATATGCTCGTCAGGGAAGGCACCGTCGAGATCGAGGCGCCCGAGGACGCGGGGGACGGCGTTACGGACGCGGTGTTCTTCAACCCGGTCCAGGAGCTCAACCGGGACCTGACCGTTGCGGCCCTGCGCGTCTACCGCGACCGGGAGCACCGCGCCAGCACGTACCTCGACGCCAACGCAGCCACGGGCGTCCGGGGCGTCCGCGCGGCGGCGGAGGGCTGGGACGCAACCCTCTGTGACGTCGACAGGGAAGCCGTCGAGCGGTGCCGCGCGAACCTGGCTCGCAACGACCTCGAGGGCGAGGTCGTCCACCGCGACGCGAACGCGCTCATGCACGAGCGGCCCTTCGACGTGGTCGACGTCGACCCCTTCGGGACGCCAATGCCCTTCGCCGACGCAGCCTGCCGGTCGGCGACGGGGTTGCTGTGCGTGACGGCGACGGACACGGCCCCGCTCTGTGGCGCCCACTTCGAGAGCGGCGTACGGAGCTACTGGACCGTCCCGCGGAACACGGAGTACCACGCCGAGATGGGGCTGCGTGTGCTGCTGTCGGCCACGATCAGGACCGCCGCGCGGTACGACCTGGCCGCAACTCCGGTGTGTAGTCACGCCACGAAGCACTACGTCCGGACCTATCTCACTCTCGAGTCTGGCGCACGGGCGGCCGACGACCGCATCGACGAGTTGGGCTACGTCCACCACTGCGAGCACTGCCTCCGGCGCGAACACGAACACGGCCTGATCGCGAACCCGCCCGAGCGGTGCCCAGCCTGCGGCGAGGGGATCCAAACTGCCGGTCCCATCTGGCTCGGCAAACCGGCAGACGAAGCGTTCCTCGGCGACCTCGAGGCGGCGGTCGACGACGGGATGGGCACCGCCGAGGAGGCCCGATCCCTGCTCGGAACCCTCCGGGCCGAACTGCCGACGCCCACCCACTACGACCAGCACCGCCTCTGCAAGCGGTGGGGTCGCTCCGCCGCGGCCATGGACGAGTTCCTCGACCGGCTCCGGCGTGCGGGATACGAGGCCTCGCGGACCCACTACGGGGGCACGACGTTCAAGACCCGGGCGTCGGTGGCCGAGATCCGGGAGGCGACCGCGGCGGACTAGACGCTCGCGAGCCAGCGGCCCGCCCTGAGGATCGCGTAGTAGACCGGTCGGAGGAAGTAGTTCGCCATCGCGACCAGGCCCACGAGGCCCCCGAGGGCCTGGACCTCGGCGGGCATGGCGCCGACCGCCACGAGGACGATCACGGCGGCGACGACGGGGCCGAGCCAGACGACCGCCATGTAGCGCCCGAGCGGAATCCCCAGGCGCGGGTGGACCTCCGCCATCGCGGTCCGCCCGAGGAACCCCCCGAGCGCCAGGCCGGCGAGGACGAGCAGGAGCCCACCGTCCGCCCTCAGGCCGACTGTTCCGGCGGCGACGAGGGTGGCGCTCGCGACGAGGAGGACGACAGTGACCCGGAGGGTCTCCCGAAGTAGCCGCATGGCCGAGGCGTCGCCCCCGGTCGCCTAAGGACTTTCGAGGCCGGACGGTCGCGCTCCGTCGGCATCGTGGTCGGGGCGCGGCGGGTATGGGCTTCCTGGCTTCGAGGCCGCCTCGGGCTCGGAGACGGGCTCGAATAGGGGTGGATGCCGGGCCAGCTCTGGACAGGGCCCTTATTGCGCCCCTCGCCGTGTCTCCGTCCACATGGACACCGCCCGGCTCCTGGAACCCGCGCGGGAGGTCCTCGCCGCGTTGCGTCGCGAGCGGCTGAGCTTCCTCGCGGCGGCCCTCTCCTACTACGCCTTCGTTTCGGCGGTGCCGCTCCTGCTCCTCGCCTTCGCCCTGGCGAGTGCCCTCGGCGGCGAGGCCTTCGCCGACGCCGTCGTCGGCGTCGCCCGCAACCCCCTCTCCGAGGAAGCCGCAGAGGCCCTCGATACGGCCCTCACGAGCGCGCGGGGACGCCGGGGGGCGACTGCGGTCGGACTGCTCGTGTTCGTCTGGAGCGGCATCCGGCTCTTCCGGGGGCTCGAGCACGCCTTCGGCCTGATCTACGGCCGGACAGAGACTGCCACGAGTCTGACACAGGTTCGCAACGCGGCCGTCGCCCTGGTCGCGATCGGCCTCGCCGTCACCGGCGTGGGGGCGCTCTCCTGGCTCCTCCCGATGGACCAGTTGCGTCTCGTCGGCCTGGCCGGGACAGTGCTCTCGGCAATCGCGATCGCCGCCGTTCTCCTCCCGCTGTACTACTTCCTTCCGGACCCCGACGTCTCCGTCCGCGAGTGCGTCCCCGGGGCCGCGGTGTCCGGCGGGGGCTGGGCCCTCCTCGGAGCGGCGTTCTCATTCTACACCGAAGTCGCCGGCGGGTTCCAGATTTACGGCGTCCTCGGTGGCGTGCTGTTGTTCCTCACGTGGCTCTACTTCGGGGCGGTGCTGGTGCTGGCAGGGGCCGTCCTGAATGCTACCCTGGCCGCGGGCACCCCGGACCGGCAGTTACAACACGGAGCGATGCAGAGTGGGGATAACGACCAGCCATGAGCGACGACGAGGGGACCGGGACCGGATCGTCGTCGGACGGGAGCGGTCCCTCGGCGGAGGATCTTCCTGGCGGTGCCCCACGAGGGCGGGGGGATTCGGCCGACGTCGAACCGATGGACGTCGAGACGGTCGATCCGGAGGAGGTCGAGCGACTGCGGCGACGAATCGAGGAGTTCGAAGCCGACATCGAGGACCGGACGGTCCATCGGGAGGACCTCGAGAGCGACCTGGAGCGGTACGTCCGTCGGAAGCTCCGCCGCGGCCACGCCCGGGGGTGGGGGCCCTACGTCGTGTTGCTCTACGGGACCGTCATGACGCTGGGTGCCTTCTACTTTCTGTCGGGGATATGGGCCATCCTCGCGATGGTCGTGATCTGGCTCTCGACGCTCGGCCTGTACGTCGTGATGCTGATGGTCGGGTGGGTCGGCGCGGCGATCGGCCTCCCCGGTCGGGCGCTTGACCGCGTCCGGGACCTGCGAGAGTGAGGCGATGCAGCGACGCCTGGGGATCGGGGCGCTCTTGCGGGACGCCCTGGCCCCCGTGGCACCCGCCGTCGCCCTCCTCACCCAGCTCGGTGACACCTGGTTCCTCCTCGGACTCGTCCTGACGGCCTACCTGTTCGGCCCGACCCTCCCCCGACTGGGCCTCGATAGGCGGGACGGGGCCAGACTCGTGGCGATCGCCCTCGGCGCGTTCGCGGTGACACACACGGCGAAAGATCTGGTCGCGGCACCGCGGCCGGCACCGGCCCCGGCCCCGGCCTATCTCCCGGCGGTCCTCGAAGCCGGCTACGAGTGGCTGGTCCACACCTCGAGTGGGGGGTTTCCGAGCGGGCACGCGGTCGGGGCGACCGCGGTCTGGGGCGGCCTGGCCGTACTCGCAACCTGGCCGGACCGCGGGCGACGCTACGCACTCGCCGGCACCCTGGTGGTCCTGCTGGCGGCGTCGCGGCTGGCCCTCGGCCTCCACGTCGCCGTCGACGTCGTCGTAGGGGTCGCGATCGGACTCGTCGTCCTGGTCGTTCTGGTTCGGCTCCCGACGCCCGGGCACGCCCTCGCGGCGGTGTCAGGTGCCGCCGCAGTCGGCTTCGCTGTCGTGTTCGACGGCGAGGCGGCGGCAATCTTCGGAGCGGCCGTCGCGACCACACTCGTCTGGCTGAGCCTCGGCGAGTCGCTCACCCGGGCCGATCCAGGGGTTCGCCAGGTGCTCGCTGCCGCCCTTCCGCTCGGCATGACCACGGTGGCGGCCGCAGTCCTCGTGGAACGGACCGACCCACCCACCGCGGCCATCGGCCTGGCGAGCGCTGTGGCCGGGGTCGTGGTGCTGGCGGTGCCACTACTGGTCGAACGAACGGGGAGGATGGCGCTCGTTCAGTACTTCTCGAGGTAACGCTCGAGTTCCCAGTCGGACACCTCGACGAGGTAGGCCTCGTATTCCTGCCGCTTGGCCTCGACGAACTTCTCGCTCGCGTGTGGCCCGAGGGCGTCCATCACGACCTCGTCCGCCTCGAGCGCGTCGACGGCCCCACCGAGGTTCTCGGGGAGGGTTTCGATGCCGTACTCCTCGCGCTTTGCCTCGTCGAACTCGTAGATGTTCTCCCGGACGGGGTCGGGGCACTCCAAGCCCCGCTCCAACCCGTCGAGGCCCGCGTGGACCATCGCGGCGAAAGCCAGGTAGGGGTTACACGACGGGTCGGGCGACCGGAGTTCGATCCGGCTCGCCGCGGGCACGCGCGCGGCCGGCTTGCGGACCAGCGCCGAACGGTTGACGTCGCTCCAGGCCACGTAGACCGGTGCCTCGTAGCCGGGGATGAGCCGCTTGTAGGAGTTGACCGTCGGATTCGCCACGGCCGTGATCGCGGGGGCATGCTCGAGGATCCCGGCCAGGAACTGCTTCGCGGTGGTCGAGAGGTCGAACTCGTCGTCGGCGTCGTGGAAGGCGTTGTCCCCGTCCTCTGTAAACAGGGAGAGGTGGGTGTGCATCCCGGAGCCGTTGATGCGTGGGATGGGCTTGGGCATGAACGTCGCGTGGAGGTCGTGCTGGGCAGCGATGGCGCGGACGACTGCCCGGAAGGTCGCGACGTTGTCGGCCGTGGTCAGGATGTCGTCGTACTTGAAGTCGATCTCGTGCTGGCTCTGGGCGACCTCGTGGTGACTCGCTTCGACCTCGAAGCCCATGTCCTCGAGCCCGTAGATGATGTCGCCGCGGACGTCCTGGGCGAGGTCCTTCGGCGCGAGGTCGAAGTAGCCGCCCTTGTCTGCGAACTCGGTGGTCGCGTTGCCCTCCTCGTCCTCGCGAAAGAGGAAGAACTCCGGCTCGGGACCGGCGTTGACCGTGTATCCGAGGTCCTCGGCCCGCTCGAGCGCGTCCTTGAGGACGCGGCGGGGATCACCGGCGAAGGGTTCGCCGCTCGAGGTATCCATCACGTCGCAGATGAGCCGTCCGCTGGTTACGTCCGGGCCGCTCCGCCACGGCAGGACCGCGAAGGTATCCGGGTCCGGTTCCAGGCGCATGTCCGACTCCTGGATGCGGACGAACCCGTCGATGGATGACCCATCGAAGTAGATCCCTTCATCGAAGGCTTTCGCGGCCTGTTCGGCCGGGATGGAGACGTTCTTGACGGTGCCGAGGATGTCGGTGAACTGGAGGCGCAGAAAGTCCACGTCGTACTCTTCGATCTCTTCGAGGACGCGTTCTTCGCCCTCACTTAGATTCGCGCTTGTCATCTTTCAACACCTGCAGTGGAGGACTGGCATGACTAAAAGGCTGCTATTCTTCGCAAACCTTGCCCGATACCTGGAGAATTGGATATCCGTAAAATTCTAAAGGGAGGCTATCGTTATCTCAAGGGATGACGTACGAAAATCTGGACCGCAAATTGGTGAATGCACTTCTCGGAGACGGTCGGGCGAGTCTGCGGAGCCTCGCCGAGGACCTGGACGTCTCCGTGACGACCATCTCGAACCACCTTTCCGATCTCGAAGAGGAGGGGATCATCGAGGGGTACACACCGAAGGTCGACTACGGCGCACTGGGCTATGACGTCACGGCGATCGTCCAGCTCAAGATCGAGGGCGAGTCCCTCGTCGACGTGACGGAGGAACTCGCCGATCACGAACAGATGACCAGCGTCTACGAGGTCACCGGCGACTACGACATCATCGGGGTCGGCAAGTTCACCGACACTGACGACATGAACCAAGAGATCAAGGACCTGCTCACGGATCCGGCGATCAAGGAATCCAACACCAGCGTGGTCCTGAATACCGCCAAGGAGCAGGAGCAGTTCAAACTGGACGTCGAGTAGTTTCCGGGTGTGTCCCGCGTTTCGCGGGTCGGTCAGTAGCCGGTTCGTGATCCGTCCGAGCGGGCACGGATCGTAGTTGGAGTGGCCGTCGGTAGTTGGGTGGTCCCGGCGGTAGTTGTTGCCCCACTCCTGGCGGCAACGGGATACCGACATCCTGTGTTCTGGAGAGACGGTTCGAACAGTCGCAGGTCGCCTGTACTCGGTCCGAAACACCGGGCAAGCCCCCAGTCATACCACCGAGAATATGAGCACCTCTCGACTGCCTGCCTGGCTGCGTCTGCCTGGTGGCGGAGTTGCGGGCGTTCGGCTTGCTGACTGTTTGTGGTCTACTGGGTTGTCGCATCGCTTCCTGTAACTTCAAGCCGGGTGGGGACCTGGAACCGATCATGAGTGTGGTCAACGTAACCGCCGACGCGGACGCCTTTACCAGCAACGCGTACCTCGTCACCGGCGAGGTCCCAGCTCTCGTCGACGTCGGGGCGATGCCGGGCGTCGTGGACGTAGTTCGACAGCATACCGAGCACCTCGACCGGGTGGTCCTCACGCACCAGCACCACGACCACGTCGACGAACTCCCCGCGGTCCTGGACACCTTCGACGTGGCGTGTCTGGCCTACGGCGACCACCCACGGCGGACCGGCCCGATCTCGGACGGTGACACCCTGGAAATAGGCGACGAGACCTTCGAGGTGGTCCACACGCCGGGTCACGCGGAGGATCACGTCTCGCTGGTCAGCGAAACCACGCTGTTCTCGGGAGACGTCGTCGTCCACGACGACGGTGCCTTTGAGGACGGAAGCTTCGGCCGGACCGACATCCCGGGCGCGAATCGGGATCGCCTGATCGAGAGTATCCGCGAGCTCCTCGACCGGATGCCCGCAGGCGTGGAGCACCTGTACAGTGGCCACGGGGGCGAGTTCCACGGCGACGTTCGCACCGTGGTCGAACGAGCCCGCTCCCGCGCCGAGCGACGCGAGCCGAAGTATCCCGACGAGTAACCGTGGAGCGGAAACCTGGAGCGGAAACC
>JAZKTI010000122.1:0-7838 GCA_036625635.1 Haloarculaceae archaeon | reverse complement strand
CGCCACAGGAACCAGGTAAACGCGAGCGAGGTTCGCCCTTTCAGTCCGCCAGGAGGGGAAATCTGGGGAATCAAGATAGGTTCCGGACGCCCAGGGGACCTCGGCATCCGGAATCCTGGTGGAATGAAAGGGCGAGGCCCGCTCGCGTCTACGTGGTTCCTGAGCCGGCCCTATCCGAGCGAACGCAGTGAGTGCGAGACTCGACCGAAGGGAGAGTCTCGAAGCGAGCCGGTGAGCGGAGCGAACCGGTAAGCAGCGAGGATATCCGGCTCAGGAACCGCGAGCGGGCCGAGGGCTTTCGTGCTGTATGCGGAGGCTGTCGCGGTTCATGCGAGCGGGCGGAGGGCTTTCGGGCTGTATGCGGAGGCTGTCGCGGTTCATTCGAGCGGACCGAGGGCTTTCGCGGTTCAAGGCCCTGGGAGTTTCCACCCCAAGGCGTGAGGACCGACATCCCTTTCCTCCCCGACCGCCGGCTTTCGACAGATGGCGACCGAAGTCCTCGAGACCGACGCCGACCTGATCGAGGGACGACTGGTCCGGCGGCAGAACCGGTTCGTCCTCGACGTGGCGTTCGACGATCCCGCTGCAGACGACGACCAGATCGAGGAGGTCTATCTCCCGGAGACCGGCCGCCTGACGACCGTCCTGGTCGACGACGCGACAGTCGTCTGCGAGCCCGTCGAGGACCCCGACCGCCGGACGGCCTTCACCGCGCTCGCGGTCCACAACGGCGACGTCTACGTGACGGTCGAGGCCGTCCGCGCCAACGCGATGCTCGCCGAAGCGGTCGAGCGCGACCTCGTCCCAGTCGTCGCGGACTGGGACCTCGTGCGACGGGAACCCGCCCTCCCCGACGGGGGGCGGGCAGACCTGCTGGTGAGCGGATCTGGTGCCGAGGGGATCGAGGGGGGCGGCGGTGCTGCCGCCGATGGAGCCACGGCCGAGGATTCCGAACGCTACGTCGAGGTCAAAGCGGTGACCCACGCCGAGGACGGCGTCGGGAAGTTCCCCGACGCGCCGACGGAGCGCGGACGGCGCCACCTCCGGGACCTGACCGCGCTCGCCGAGGACGGCGTCCCCGCGAGCGTGGTGTTCGTGGCGATGCGTCCGGACGTCGAGGTGGTCCGGCCGTTCCGCGAGATCGACCCGGACTTCGCGGCGGCGCTGGAAGCGGCGGCCGAGGCCGGGGTCGGGGTCCACGCCGTCGGGTCGGCCTTCGACCCACCGGTCTGGACCCTGGCCGAAGAATCGATCCCCGTCGAGTTGGCGTGAGTGGGAGGGTCGGCTGCGTCGCTGCCCGGGACCGGAAGTCCGCCACGAGCGACCGACGCGCGGCCAAACTTCGCCGTGCTACGATAGTCCCAGGGCCGCGAACAGCCGCCGAGGATCGCCGTCCATCCGGGTCAGCAGGTCCCGTGCCCGTTCGGTCGCCGCACGATCGACCTGCACGAGCACCATCCCTTCGCCGGGCTGGCCGTAGACGACGCACGCTCCCTCGGGCGCGACGAGGATCGCGGGGAGCGTGGCCAGGTCCTCCTCCCCGTCGACGTCGATCAGGGTCGTAGCCTCCGTCGGAGCCTCAGTCGAACCCTCCCTCGACGCCTCTCCCGCACCGCGGACTGCCTCGCTCAGGGCCGAGAGGAGGGCCGCGGAGAGGGTCGCCGGCGGGTTCTCGACGGCGACGTCGCGGTCGAACCCGCCGATGGCGGCGGTGATCTCCTCGTCGACGGCCGTCCGCTCGGTCCGCTCGTCAACCAGGGCGACATCCGGCCGCCGACCGGCCTCGAGGAGGTGGTAGGTGACGACGTCGCCGACGGCGACGATGGGATCGCCTGCATCCGCGAGGAGGTCGGCGGCGTCGGTGTAGACGCGCCCCATCGGCTCCTTGAGTTCCGGTCGAAGATACTGTGGAAGGGAGACGACGACTTCGGGCACGTTAGCGGACCTTCAGGGCGTACTTCCCGGGCTCCGTGACCTCCATCTCCCTGGCGATATCGCTTTCCTCGGGGTGGGCGATGACGACGTAGCCCGCCCAGTCCTCGGTGAGCGAGGTCGAGCCGCAGGACTCGCAGGCGTCGAGTTCGTTCGAGCTCTGGACGCGGTGGCACTCGCGACAGACGAGGCGGTCGGCCATCAGTCCTCACCCGCTTCGGCAGCGGCCGCACGCTTCTCGCGTTCCTCCTGCAGCCAGCCGTGCTTGCCGAGCCCGACCTGTTTGCCCGTGAGGCCGATCTTGGAGTCCCGCGGGTTGCGTTCGTCGATGCTCTTGGTGACGATCCGGGCGCGGACCGAGTCCCCGACGCCGAGGGAGCGGTTCGACTCCCGGGACGCCAGCATCTGTCCGTCTTCGTCGTAGGCGAGGTACTCCTCGGAGATCTGGGAGACGTGGAGCAGGCCGTCGACGGGCCCGATCCCGACGAAGGCGCCGAAGTTCACCACCTCGACGATCTCCCCGTCGACCACTTCCTGCATCTGGGGGTCGAAGGTGAGGGCGTCGAACTCGGCCTCGTAGTAGACCCCAGGTTCGTTCGGGAGGACGGCCCCCTCCCCGATGTCCAGCACCTCGATGACGGAAACGACCGATCCGACGTCCTCGTCCATTCTGCCCTCGAGTTTGTCCTGGAGGAGTCGCTTGACGAGGTCGTTGGAGACGTCCGCCAGGTCCTCCGGCGGGACCTCGACCGTATCGCGTAACCGCACACGTTTGTACATGTATTATGGGTGATTGATTGCGAGTTTGTCGTTCCCGCGTAAACTAACTACCGGAACGCCGGCGTCGAGGAGGCGGTCCTGCAGGGGTGCATCGTTCGTGACCGCGACGTCGGCGTCGTCCTCTCGCGCCAGTTCGAGGACAGCGTCGTCCGCATAGGAGGCGTCTGTCGACCGGACGCCACAGCGCGCTGCGAGGTCGAGGCCCACGCTCGCCGCGGTTGCCTCCTCGCCAGCGCCCCCGACCAGGGCCTCGAGTTCCTCGATTGTGGCCTCGGCCACCACGCACTCGCCCCCGCCGAGAACGCGCTCGAGTTCCTCGAACAGCCTGACGTCGCATTCGACCGGCATCATGAGCGCGTTGGTGTCCAGGATCACGGTCATTCACGCAGGGTGCCGTAACCGATCAGGCGCCAGCGGGCCCCCACCCGGCGGTTGATGGCAATCTTGACGCCGGGGTGGGCACAGACCGGACGCTTCAGCGCGACCTCGGCCTCGCCGCCCCGGGCGCTCGTGACTGAGCCGACCGTCGTCGCGGTGCCGACGGTGAGCATCAGCGGTTCGCCGGTGCTGATCTCCTCGACGTCCTCGTCGGCACCGACGATCCGGTCGAGCAACTCGACGTCCATCTCGAAGCCGTCGTGGACCGGCGGGAGGTCCCCCGGCCTGCCGGCGACCTGTCCCGCGAGGGCGTCGCCCTTGCTGATGGCGGGGTCCAGCCCGGTACCGACGCCGAGCAGGCCGCCGGGAGTGGCCACGTCGACGTCTTCCCCGCCGGCCTGGAGCGAACGGACCGATGTCTCGACGGACCGCCACTCGGTCTGGCCACCTTCCTCGACCTCGCGGCCCGGACGCAACTCGATCTCGTCGTCGACCTCGAGGTCCCCCTGGACGAGCGAGCCGCCCAGGACGCCACCGGTCAGATCGGTCCAGGTCGTCCCCGGGCGGTTGATGTCGAAGCTGCGCGCGACGAGCATCTCCGGGTCGGCATCGGGGTCCCGCTCGGGCGTCGGAATCTCCGCCTCGATAGCCTGGACGAGCAGGTCGACGTTGACGCCCTGCTGGGCGCTGATCGGGACGATCGGGGCGTCCTCGGCGACGGTCCCCTCGACGAAGGACTCGATCTCCGCGTAGTTCTCGCGCGCGGTCGCCTCGTCGACCAGGTCGATCTTGTTCTGGGCGACCACGATGTTCTCGATCCCAATGATGTCCAGGGCCATCAGGTGCTCTTCGGTCTGTGCCTGTGGGACCGGCTCGCTGGCCGAGATGACGAGGACCGCGCCGTCCATGATCGCCGCGCCAGCGAGCATCGTCGCCATCAGGGTCTCGTGGCCGGGGGCGTCGACGAAGGAAACGGTCCGGAGGGGCTCGCTCTCGCTTCCATCCGGACACTCCGCGTCGACGGTGTATCGCTCGGGTTGCTCCAGGTCCGGACACTCGCGGAAGGCCGCGTCCGCGTACCCGAGCCTGATGGAGATGCCACGCTTCATCTCCTCGGAGTGCTGGTCCGTCCACTGGCCCGAGAGCGCCTCCACCAGCGTGGTCTTGCCGTGATCGACGTGACCGACGAGGCCGATATTTACCTCCGGTTGTTTGTTCCCTGTCATCTCGACAGTAATCGTACTGTCTCTTCGAATTCAGGTGCTGATAAGCCCTTCTGTTTGCGTTCGCGGGCGCAATCCCCGCCGTCAGTCGTCGCGTTTCGGTCTCCGTGGCCTTCCGTTCGGTTCTCTCCGTGGCCCCCCTTTGGGTTCGGTCTCCGTGGTCTTCCTCCCGTTTCTCTCTCCCTCTGGCCCTCCTTCGGATTCGGTCTCCGTGGCTGTCCTACCGCTTCCGCCCGCGAGGGTAGCCAGCCCGGCCAGCCCCCATTGCCATGCCTGGGGATCGGCCGCCGATCCCACAATCCGCGAACCCACACAGACTGTTATGCCGAGTGGCGCCGACGTGTCACCGATGGCACTCACCCGCCGCCGTCTCCTCGCGTCGGGAATCGGAACCGCCACCGCCCTCGGGCTCGCGGGCTGTGAGTCCGACGGAACCTCGACGACGACCGCACCGAAACCGCTCGAGCTGGCGGAGGTGACCTTCTGCCAGAGCCAGCCCGAGGGCTACGAGGACTACGAGCCTGCTCCCGACGCCACCTACGGACCCGCCGACGTGATCTGGGTCTACCTCGAGCCCAGGGGCGCCGCAATCGACCGGTCCGGTGCGGCGCCCCGCGTCCGCATGACCCAGTCCGTCGACGTGGTGGGTCCACACGACGAGGTGGTTCTCTCCGACGAACAGGCCCTCGAGCGCGAACTCCCGTCGCCGGATGCGGCCGACCGACTCTACCTCACCTCGGACGTCGCACTCTCCCAGCCGCCCCACGCCGGCGATCACCGCCTCTCGATAACCGCCACCGACGAGGTGGCCGCCGAATCGGTGAGCGAGACCCGTTCGTTCACCGTCACCGGCGAGGGAACGATCGACCACCCGTCGACCCCGTTCGAACTGACGGAGATCACCTTCTGTGGCGGTCGCCCGGCAAACGATGGCGCCTGCGAGCCCCAGCCCGGGGCGAGGTACGCCCCGGGAGCCACCGTCTGGCTCGTGGTCGACGCCGCCGGCGTCCACTACGAGCGGACGACCGAGGGCGTCGCGGTCCGGGTCACCGGCGGGGTCTCCGTCGCAGGCCCCGATGGCGATGTCGTGTTCGAGGATTCCATCGACACCGGGGTGAGCTTCGCCAGCGAGGCGGCCGTCTCGACGTTCTTCCTGGCGTATCCGATCGCGACCCAGCCGGACACCTCGTCCGGTGACTACGCGACGACAGTCGACCTCACCGACGCGTGGGGGGCCTCGGCGTCGCGGACGGCCACCTTCTCCCTCGACTGAGCGAGTGTGGACCCTCGACGGGCTTATGGCTCGACCGGCCCGAGTATCCCTCGTGCGCGAGGCCGCCTTCGAACTCGCCCTCTGTGCCGCCCTGGAATCTCCCGGCCGCGTCGTGAGTCGCCAGCTCGGCGCTCACGTCCACGGCCGGCGGATCGTCGACACGGTCGTCCTCGAGCCCGGCCCCGACTTCGACGACAGAGCCGCGATCACGAGCGAGACCATCCCGCCGGCCGCGGTCGCCGCCGACGTCGGGCCCGGCTCCGCGACGCCGATCGCCGAGGCCTTCGAGTGCCACCCCGAGCGGGCCCGCGAGGTGGCCGAGCGGGCAGTCGAGGTGGGGTTCTTCGAGCGCGAGCGCCGGGGCGGCCGGACCTGCGTCCGCCAGACCGCCCGCTACCCCGACGAGTGGGTCGGCCGCGTCGTCGGCGTCGAGAACAAGCCCGATCTGGGGCGGCCCGGCGACCTCGAGACACAGCTCCAGACCGACGTCTCCCTGGGTCTGCTGGACGAGGTGGTGCTCGCGACGGCCTCCTACGTCACCGGCGCCCACCTGAACCGCATCCCCGACGCCGTCGGCATCTGGCGGTTCGACCCCGAAACGGGCCACCGGGAGGTGGTCCGGGAGCCGACGCCGCTGTCGCCCACGGAGCCCGGCGTGGAGCTGCTCGACCGGCGGCCGGGGCGGGCCGACGTCCGCGTGGCCACCGCCGCCGAGAAGGCAGCTGCGCGAGGCCGACTGGCCGAGCGCGCCTACGGGAAGGGCTGGCGCCCGTCGTCGCTCCCTGCCTGTGCTCGCTGTACCGGGACGCAGGCGGGCGTTCCGGAGTGCGAGTGGAAGGGCCGGCCCGTCGCCCCGGCCGTGGAGTGTGGCCCGGACTGTTCAGGCCACGACCCCGCGCCTCCACCCGCGGTCCCCGCCTCTGCGAGACTGCGGGACGAGCGGTCGGCCTGGGTCCGCGAGGCGGCGGGTCGCCGGCGCCGCCAGGCCGGACTGGATCGGTTCGGGTGAGGAAGGCCCGGACGTCGTAGCCACAGCCGGGAGCGACACGTGGCCGTGGCCGGTGCCGATACGTCGGGTGTCGCTTCCCACACGGGCCAGCTTCTCTCAGAGGACGTACCGCTCGCCGTCGACGGCAAGGGGCTCCGCGAAGGCCTCCTCGACCGGGTAGAAGTGGGCGACGTGGACGAGGCGCGTCCGGTCGGCCCCCAGGTCCTCGGCGAGGGCCAGTGCGCCCTCGCGGGTCATGTGCTTGGTCCCGAAGGTCCGCGGGACGTCGTCAGGGCCGTGGTGGCGCCCGCCGAGAGGGTGGTGCTCGCAGGCCGCAGCGGGGACGATGGCGTCGGCCAGCAGCAGGTCCGGCTCCGCGAGCGCCTCGCGGGAGGCCGCCGGGACGTCGTAGCTCGTGTCGCCGGTGATGCCCAGTTTCGCGCCCGTTTCGGGCTCCTCGACGACCACACCGTAGCACAGCAGCGGGGGATGGTCGACGGGGACGAGCGTGACCTCGAGGCCCGCGAGTTCGACGGGCTCGAGGGGCGTTTCGGGCCTGACCGTGACGGGGTCGAGGTAGTCGTAGTCGCTCGCCACGGTTTCGGCAACGCTGTCGCCGGTCTGGGGGTCGCGCTCGTCCGCGGCGGCCACCTCGAGAGTATCGATCACGCGGTAGCAGTTGCCCAGGCCGTCGAGATGGTCGAAGTGGATGTGGGTGATCACCGCGGCGTCGGGTGGGTCCAGGTCCTCGCGGAGGAACTGGTGGCGGAAGTCCGGGCTCGCGTCGATCAGGAGGGTCTCACCGGTAGCCTCGTTCCGGACGTGGACCGAGAATCGGGTGCGTTCGACGCTGCCGTCGGGACCGATCGTCGCTCCCCGCTCGCGCAACCGCCCCTGCAGGTCCTCGCCCGGGTCCCTGGCGCGCTCGCAGGTCGGACACTCGCAGCCCACCGTCGGCGTCCCCGTCGTGTCGCCGGTGCCGAGCAGGGTGACCTCCATCGGTCGAGGACACGTGGCCGTCCGGCAAAAGCGGTCCGACGCCGGCAGAAGGGAGGTCGCTCGAGGTCGGTGGAGCCGGTCGATCCTGGGGCCCCCATCGCTCGCTCGAGTTTGAGTCGGTGAAAACCGCACCCGCAGACAGCGCACCCGCAACCAGCCAGAACGCCCTCGACCCGCTCTCGAACGACGACGTTACCGCCACCGCAAACAGCCAGAAAGCCCTCGACCCGCTCGTGCGCTCTGAGCGGGATATCCTCGTTCGCTT
>JAZKTI010000121.1:0-7866 GCA_036625635.1 Haloarculaceae archaeon | reverse complement strand
TCGGTCCAGTCGATCGGTCCAGTCGATCGGTCCAGTCGATCGGTCCAGTCGATCGTTCCAGCCGATCGGTCCAGTCGATCGGTCCAGTCGATCGTTCCAGCCGATCGTTCCAGTCGATCGGTCCAGCCGATCGTTCCAGTCGATCGGTCCAGCCGATCGGTCCAGTCGATCGGTCCAGTCGATCGGTCCAGTCGATCGGTCCAGTCGACCAGGCACGGTCCCCGATACGCGTATATTCCTCTCTGGCCGGAACAGCCTTGATTCGTTCCGAAGAATGTACCTTAACGGCTGAAATCTATATAAGATTTTTATACGATAGCGTCACAGTATGACGCAAGTGCCACGAGATGACTGATATCCCTGAATCGACGCTTCGTATTTCGCTGGATATACCGGTTCGAGAGCCCGATATATTCCGGAACAAGGCAACGAATGACGTGCTCCTCCTTTTATCACGGAACCGGTTCGAGGAGTTCACCATCGGAGACCTCGCGACTCAGCTCCCACAGTCTGGTTCCACTGTCCGACGGGCAGTCGATACGCTCCTCGACAACGAACTGGTTATCGAGGACGCCACCGGCAACCGGCGTCTCGTTCGGATCAATCGAGAGCGCCTGTCCGCACCAGACGATCCGATTCTGGAGATCCCGCAACTCGAGTTCCAACAACCGGTGGCGGAGGCCGTTGACCGGTTGACGGAGCTCCTCGACGATCCCGTCGCCATCATTCTCTATGGAAGCGTCGCTCGAGGGGAGGCGGATCGACGGAGTGACATCGACCTCTGGGTCCTCGTTCGGCAAGACCGTCCGGCGGCCCAGCGAGCAGCGAACCGCGTGGTAAACGAACTCGAGTCGCTGAAAGTCGACGGTGAGCGGTACTCGTTCGATATCGACGTCGAGAGCGTCGACTCTCTCCCCCAGTATACGGCGGACGTCGCGGAGATCGTCGTCTCCGGTATCCCCGTTCATTCGAGCCCGGATTTCGCCACCGTGAAGAATCTCGTCCGGGAGGAAGTGAACGCCGATGAGCGCTGACCCAGGGGACGTCCTCGATGCGCTCTCTCGAGCCCAGGACGCGTTCGACGAAAAAGGCGAAGGAATCCCGCACTCGGAAGCCAATATCGACACCGACGACGAGTGGACAGTCCAGTTGACGAAGGCCTGTCGTCTCCTGGAGGCGGGTCAGACACTCGCCGGGCAGGACGGGTACTACACCGCCGTCATCGAACTCTCCTTCGGGGCTCTCGAGCGTTCGATACAAGCCTATATTTGCTGGCAGGGTGACGACGTTCTGGCGGACTTCCGGGATCACGAATTTGCGTATCGGCGGGCCCACGAGACCGGACTTTTGGAGGAGGAGACCGCCGAAGTCATCGAAGCCCTCTACGCCTCCAATCGGACGGAAAGTTACTACGGTGGGAAACGACCCACCGACCGGCAGGCCGACTCGATGGTTGGTGTCGCAACCAGTGTCCACGAGTTCGTCCGCGATCAAATTCGCCAGGGCGGCGTCTGTACGTGTGAATAACTCGGTCGGCGTTTGTATTACTCTCGATTTACTCTCGTCTATCACCATCGAGAGTTGGTCGGGAAGTCTACTATCTGACCCGCCCGACGGGGCAGTGTCTCTCAGTGCCCGTGACGCGCTCTACGGGATCGGTCAGACCGAAGCATCGTAAGCCATGGAGCGGCCGAATGTTGTGGTGACCTTCGATCGTAGAGGTGGCTCCTCGATCTGGCGGACTCGAGTCCCGTCCTCGACGCCCACCTTGACGTGGCCCTAGCCCAAAGTCCACCCACGTGACCAATGTTCGACGACATCCTCGTCCCGACGGACGGAAGCGACTGCGCACGGGCGGCTGTCGGCTACGCCGTCGACCTCGCGTGACGTTAGGACGCTCGGGTGCACGCCCTGTGCGTGGCCGATTCCAGGATCCTCGAAAACGCCCCACACGCCCACACGCCGAGGAAATCACGGAAGGACGGAAAGCCATCGCGCAGCGAACCTGCAACGAGGTTTCCGTCCACGGGATTGAGGTGGACCCTGCCGTCCGGGCCGACGTCCCTCAGGAGGCGATCCTGCGGTACGCGAGGGCCCACGACGCCGACCTCGTCGTCATGGGAACCCACGGCCGCACGGGCGTCGAGCGGTTCCTCCTCGGGAGCGTGACCGAGACGCTCCTCAGACTGTCGGACGTCCCGGTCCTGACGATTAACGAGGAAGAGGACGAGGCCGGCGGAATCGGGAGGCGCCCGCGCAGCGGACCATCGACGACTACGAGGAGCGCGGCGAGGCGGGTGCGGCGACGGACTGAGGACGGAGGGGGCTGCGCGGGCAATTTGAACCGTCGGTACCGATGTGGTCTCGATAGTCTCCGGCCCGGGCCCGGGAGAACCCTCCACCGCAGACGGCCAGAACGCACTCACCTCGCTCTCAAAGGGAGACTCCACCGCGACCGCAGACGGCCAGAACGCCCTCACCTCGCTCGCGGTCGCTGCTCGGGATATCCTCGTTCGCTTCGCTCACTGGGGTAGGGCTCGCTCAGCGACGCGCGAGCGAGGTCCGCCTTTTCAGTCCGCCAAGGGTGGAAATCTGTGGATAACTGGGAAGGTACCGAACGTCACAGTCTCCTCTCGTTCTCCACTCGGCGCGTGCCGCCGAGCGTGCCTCGCGCTCGAGTGAGCGAAGCGAGCGAGCGCGCGAGGCCGCGAGGCGGCCGCGCGAGGGGCGAGGAGCGCAGCGAACGGAGTGAGCGAGCACCGCAGTCGGTTGGGGAGGCTTGAGGCTGCGGTGGCGGTCCTGGTGGAATGAAAGGGCGAGGCCCGGGTGCCGCGACCGGAGGGAGCGGCACCTTTTGCTCGAACGGCGAGCGAAGCGAGCCGTGAGAGACGGTCGCGCGTCGCTGAGCAGGCTCTATCCGAAGGAGCGTCAGCGACTGAGAATATCCTGCTCAGCGGCCGCGAGCGGGCCGAGGACTTTCGGGCGGTTTGCTGCTGTGGTCGTCGCAACTCCTGAGAGCGGGCCGAGGGCTTTCGGGCCGTGTACGGCCGCAGTTGGGACTCATAGGAGCGGGTCGAGGGCGTTGATGGACGTACGAATCGAGAACCATCCACTACCAGGTCCGAAAGGCACGCCACCACGCCACCAAGCCACAGACCGGTTCACATTAGTCCCGGGCCCGCAGAAACGCCGCCATGGCCCGGCCGCTGTTCGTCACGGCGCCCTACGTGTACGTTCTCGTCGGCGCCGGGCTGGTCCTCGCCACACGGGAGATCCTCGTCAGGCGCTCCCTCGGCGCCGGGGGAGCGGTCCGGGCGGAGACGAACTCCATCCGGGTCCTGTGGCTCGCGACCGTCCCCGGCACCGTCGTCGCGGTCGCCACTCCCTTCACGGGCCTGGCCAACGCTGCCCATCCCGCGGCCTGGTTCTGGGCCGGCGTCGCGACGATGCTCGTCGGGTATGTCGTCCGCATCGCCGCGCTGCTCACCCTCGACGAGACCTTCACCCAGCACGTCGCCCTCCAGGCCGACCACGAGGTGATCGAATCGGGTCCGTATCGATGGGTCCGCCACCCCGCCTACACGGGCGCCGTGGTCAGCTACGTCGGCATCGGGCTCGCGCTCGGGAACTGGGTGAGCCTCCTCGCGACGACGGGGAGCGCGCTGGCGGGCTACGGGTACCGGGCCATCGTCGAGGAGCGGTTCCTCCGGGCCGAACTCGAGGGGTACGAGGAGTACCTCGAGGCCACGCCTTACCGGTTGATCCCGTTCGTCTGGTGAGTCTCCGCCAGGTGGGTTCCCTTCAGGAGACCCCCGACGGGAGAGTCCTCGACGTAACTATCGTCGTTGCGGAGGCCTCAGTCCCCGAAGGGACCGCCGCCGCCACCCATGCCACCCATCCCGCCGCCTCCCATGCCGCCCATGCCGCCACCGCCGCCCTGGCCCATCTGCTGCATCATCCGCTCCATGTCGCCCTCGCCCATGCCCTGGAACTGCTTGAGCGTCCGCTCCATCATCTTGTGCTGCTGGAGGAGTTCGCGGACGCGCTCCTCGGGCCGGCCGGAGCCCCTGGCGATGCGCTCGGTCCGGCTGGCACCGATCTGCCGTGGGTTCTCGAGTTCGGCCTCGGTCATCGAATCCATGATGTACTCGAAGTCCCGCATGCGCTCCTCGGTGACGTCCATCGCGTCGTCGGGGAGCTGGTCCATAATCCCGCCGCCCATCCCGGGGATCATGTCCATCACCTGGCCCAGCGGCCCCATCTTGTTCATCGCCTCCATCTGCTTGCGCATGTCCTTGAGCGTGAACTGGCCCTCGAGGATGTCCTCGGGCTCCCAGTCGTCTTCCTCTTCGCCCGTCTCGACCATGGCGCGCTCGACCCGTTCGGCGAGTTGCTCGAGATCGCCCATGCCGAGCAGGCGCGAGACGAACCCCGAGGCCTCGAAGCGCTCGATGTCTTTGACGGTCTCGCCGGTCCCGAGGAAGGCGATCGTCGAGTCCGTCTCGTTCACGGCGGCCAGCGCGCCCCCACCTTTTGCGGTCCCGTCGAGTTTCGTGATCGCGACGCCGTCGATGCCCTCGGCGACGGCGTCCTCGAACCGGC
The DNA here is from genome assembly GCA_036625635.1 of Haloarculaceae archaeon. Classification (GTDB taxonomy): domain Archaea; phylum Halobacteriota; class Halobacteria; order Halobacteriales; family Haloarculaceae; genus JAZKTI01. Next base: position 3,264 of record JAZKTI010000121.1, on the reverse strand, counting down.
GGGCCTGGTCCTTGGCCCCCTGGCCGATGGCCGCGTCGAGCACGAGCAGGGTCTGGTCGGGTTCGACGACGCTATCGATCTCGACCAGTTCATCGATGAGGTCGTCCTCGAGGGCGTGGCGGCCGGCGGTGTCCACGATCCGGACGTCGGCGTCGGCGGTCGCCTCCAGGCCCTCGCTGGCGATGGCAACCGGGTCATCGCTGTCGGCGTCGCCGTAAAAGTCGACCTCCGCCCGCTCGGCCATCTGCTTGGCCTGGTCGTAGGCACCCGGGCGGAAGGTGTCGGTCTGGATGATCGCGGGGCGGAGCCCCTTCTTGGAGAACCACCACGCGATCTTCGCGGCGGTCGTCGTTTTCCCCGACCCCTGGAGGCCAGCCAGCATGATCGTCTGGGGCTCCAGCGGGAGTTCCGTCGACTCGCCGACGAGGTCGACGAGTTCCTCGTAGACGATGCGGAGCACCCAGTCACGCGGGGAGGTCCCCGCGGGGGGCTCCTCGTCGAGGGCGCGCGAGCGGATGGAGTCCGAGAGGTCCTGGACGAGGTCGATGTCGACGTCGGCCTGGATCAGGGAGCGCTGGATCTCCTTGACCACCTCGTCGACGTCTTCCTCGGAGATGCGGGACTTCCCCCGGAGGCTATCGAGGGTGTTCCGGAGGGAACTCCCGAGGTCGTCGAGTACCATTGCACGTCGGTAGGCGGTGGGGTCGGTAAAGGCTTTGCGTGGCGGGGCGGGTCGTGGCGGGCAGCGGGAGACTCTGGAGGCGAGTTGCTGCCCACAGTGGCGTCCCGAACTCGGACGCGAGCGACTGGACCACGGGTTTACGTGCTGTCAGCGCAATCGGGTCTCCATGCCCACCAGGACAATCTCGCTCGATCGGGCGGCATACGAGCGGCTCCGAGCGGAGAAGCGGGAGGGGGAGAGTTTTAGCGATGTGATCAAGCGCCTCGCTGGCGATCGGTCCTGGTCGGAGGTCGCTGGGATCTGGGCGGGGGCGAGCGACATCCGGGACGCGATCGACGAGGGCCGGGCCCGCTCTCGAGACCGTCGTGAGGGGGCAGACGAGTCGTTCCCGGAGTGATTCGGGACGCCTCGGCCGCCAGCCCGTCTGGCTCGGCCGATCCGACCGTTCGATTCGATCGGGCTCCCTGCTCCTCACTCCGCGTCTGCCGGCGTGTCGAAGTCGTGGAAGTGCTCGCCTTTCTCCTTCGAGAGGACGTTCAGGGCGGCCGCGGCCCCGTCGCCGGCCGAGATGATCGCCTGCCACTCCTCGGCGCGGACCATCGCGCCCGTCGCGTAGGCGTTTTCGACGCTCGTCTCCATGGTCACGTCGACGTCGACGATCCCCTCCTCGGTGGTCTCGCATCCGAGTGTCTCCGCCAGGCTCCGATCCGCCCCCGTCGCGAGCACGACGTAGTCCGCTTCCACCTCCCCATCGTCGGTCGCGACCTCGAATCCGTCGCCCTCGGCGAGTAGGTCGGTGACTTCGACCCCTTGCCGTCGGTCGACGCCGAACCCGTCGACCTGATCGCGGCTCTGCTCGACGAACGCGCTGCCGTCCATCGACTCGATGCCGAGGTAGTTGAACAGGTGGGCCTTGTGCAGCCAGGTATCGTCGGTATCGAAGAGGACCGTCTCGAGCCCGTTCTTCGCGGTGAACAGTGCAGCGCTCAGGCCGGCAGCCCCGCCGCCGACGACTGCGACGTCTACGTGTGCCATGGGCGAACGATGGGGTGGCAGATGGTTAAACGCTGGGCGGTCGGGTGCTGGCGACTCCACCGCCCTGTTGGACAGTCCAGCCACCGACCCGCTCCATTCGCGGTCCAACTGTTATGTGGTAACGGCGCCAACCGGCCGCCTATGACGTTCTCCATCGTCGCACGCGATCCCGAGACAGACGCGGTCGGCGTCGCCGTCCACTCCAAGTTCGTCGCCGTGGGTGCCGTCGTTCCCTTCGCCGCGGCCGACGCCGGTGCCGTCGCCACCCAGAGCTACGCGAACGTCGACTACGGGCCCGAGGGCCTCGCCCTCCTGCGCGAGGGCAACGACGCAGCAACCACCATCGACAGCCTCACCGACGCCGACGACGAGGCGGCCACCCGCCAGGTCGGCGTGGTCGGCCAGGACGGCTCCGTCGCGGCCTTCTCTGGCGACGAGTGCCACGACTACTTCGGGGACGTCCAGGGGGAGACCTACACCGTCCAGGGGAACATCCTCGAGAATGCGGAGACCCTCGAGGCGATGGCCGAGGCCTACGAGTCGACCACGGGTGGGCTCCCGGAACGGATATTGGCCGCGCTCCACGCCGGCAACGAGGCCGGCGGGGACAAGCGTGGCGAGCAGGGCGCGGCCCTGTACGTCGCCAAACCCGAGGGCGGATACGACGGCCGGGGCGACCGCTGGATCGACGTCCGCGTCGACGACCACGAGACCCCCATCGCCGAACTCGAGCGAGTCTTCAAACTCTACGACGTTACTCTCCTCGAGCGCAAGGTGCCCTCGGAGACCATGGAACTCGAAGGGGAGACGGCCGAGGCGGTTGCGGGAACGCTCGCCGATCTCGGCATCTTCGAGGGGGAACCGGCGAGCGAGTTCGGCGAAGCGGAGCGCGAGGCCCTCGAGAAGTTCCGCGGGCTCAACAACTTCGAGAACCACTCCCTGGCGGTCCTCGAGGACGCAATCGCGCGGGGGTGGGACGACGCGGCGGAGTCTGCGGGATCCGGGGAGGAGCGGCTTGTAGACGCCATCTGGCAGGGTCTCTCGAGACTGGATCGGGTCTGAGGGTTTGGGGACGTCGGTGTGGTGGAGGGGGATAGGGGGCCTGTAACTGTGACTGGGAACAGCCAGAAAGCCCTCACCTCGCTTTCTGGAGTGGCTGATGCACGTACCGCAACCGCAGCCAGCCAGAAAGCCCTCACCTCGCTCGCGCACGCTCAGCGGGATATCCTCGGTCGCTTCACTCCCTCGGATATGGCCCGCTGAGGCGCACGCGAGCGAGGTTCGCCCTTTCAGTCCGCCAGGAAAGTGAACTTGCAGGTCGCTGGGGAAATTCCGGATACTCGGAATCCGGCTTCCTGGCGGAATGAAAGGGCGAGGCCCGCTCGTGTGTCTCTGAGGGGGCCACTATCCGAACGAGCGTAGCGAGTGAGGATATCCCCCTCAGAGCGCACGAGCGGGCCGAGGGCTTTCTGGCTGGTTGCGGTGCCGTCATAAGCAACAACTCCTGCGAGCGGGCCGAGGGCTTTCTGGCTGGTTGCGGTGCCGTC
>JAZKTI010000120.1:0-7896 GCA_036625635.1 Haloarculaceae archaeon | reverse complement strand
CAAGCGGGCCGAGGGCTTTCTTGGTGGTTGCGGTCACGTTTGTCGTTATTCATGCGAGCGGGCCGGGGGGTGTAATATGTTCGACCCGCCAGTAACACAGCCGCCGGACTCCGAAGCGGTCACACCGGCCCGTCGCGGTCGCGGTCACCCAACCACCGGATAGGCACCTTCAAAGGGTGCCCGGTCCCAGCCGGGAGTATGAAGGCCACCGCGAGAGCGCATCCCATCCAGGGCCTCGTGAAGTACCACGGGATGCGCGACCCCGAGTTGCGCCTCCCCTACCACGACTCGATCAGCGTCTGCACGGCCCCGAGCAACACGACCACCACGGTCGCTTTCGAGCCCGACCGCGACGAGGACCGCTACGTCGTCGACGACGAGATCGTCGCAGGCCGCGGCGCCGAGCGGATTCGCGCGGTCGTCGACCACGTGCGCGCCCTCGCGGACCTCGACCACGCCGTCCGGTTCGAATCCACCAACTCCTTCCCCACGAACATCGGCTTCGGTTCCTCCTCGTCGGGATTCGCGGCCGCGGCGATGGGCCTCGTCGAGGCCGCCGGGCTCGACCTGACCCGGCCCGAGATTTCGGCCGTCGCGCGCCGTGGCTCCGCCTCCGCTGCCCGGGCGGTCACGGGCGCCTACTCCTACCTCCAGGCGGGCCTGAACGACGAGGACTGCCGCTCGGAACGGCTCCCCGCCGACGAGGGCCTCGAGGAAGACCTCCGGATCGTCGCCGCCATGATCCCGAGCTACAAGGAGACCGAGGCCGCCCACGAGGAGGCCGCCGAGAGCCACATGTTCGAGGGCAGGCTGGCCCACGTCCACGGGCAGCTCGCCGAGATGCGCGATCACCTCCGGGCCGGCGACTTCGCGGGCGCCTTCGAACTCGCCGAGCACGACTCCCTTTCGCTGGCGGCGACGACGATGACCGGCCCCGCGGGGTGGGTCTACTGGCAGCCCCGCACGCTCGAGGTCTTCAACGCCGTTCGCGACCTGCGCGCCGAGGCCGACGTACCGGCGTACTTCAGCGTCGACACGGGGGCCAGCGTCTACGTCAACACGACCGGGTCCAACGTAGAGCGGGTCAGGAACGTCGTCGAGGAGACCGGCGTCGACACTCGCGTCTGGGAGGTCGGCGGGCCGGCCCGGGTGCTCGACACTGACGAAGCGCTATTCTGACGAAACGGTCGGATTTGACCGGCGAACAGTGTGCCACCCGACGCCACTCGTCCTGGCCCCATCGCCACCGGGTGGCTCCGTACGTGGTCCACAAAACAGCGACGCGTGAATCGACTCGCGTGGCAGGCCTCGAAGCAGCCTCTCTCCGGCCTCAATTCCCCATGCCGCCGGTGAGGGGGGACTCGCCCTGGACCAGCTGGACGAGGTTGTCGACGGTGTCCTCGTAGCTGACCGTGACCGTCTTCCCGGACTGGGAGATGGAGAGGTTGTCCAGCATCCGCTTGAGTTCCTCGCTGCCCTGCTCCATCTGGTCGGCCTGCTGGCTGTACAGCTGTTTGAACTGCTCGAGCATCTGCGTCCCCTCCGAGGCGACGTCCTCGGAGGTCATCGTGGCGCTGAGTTGGAACCCGACGTTGGTCCCGTTCTTGTAGAAGAGCGACCCAGCAATAACGTCGATCTCGGAGGTATACTGCATCGGACCGCTGCCCCCGCTTCCCCCGTCACCACTGGTGAACGTCCCCGTTGGCAGGTCGGCTGCGAACCGGACCGGCGCATCGGCCGTAGTCGCAAGCGCGTCGACGGCCGAGCCACTCGCAGATTCGGCGTCCCCGGCGGAGACGTCGATGGCATTCTTGACGACCTGTTCCGGCCCGAACGCGTAGACACCGTCGCTCACGACGCCGAACCCTCCCTCCATCGACTCGCCCAGCAGAAGGGTCTGGCCGTTGTAGGTCTCTTCGGTCACCTCGGAATCCTCCTCTTCGGCCTTGGTCTTGAGGGCCGGAATCACGCTGTCCGAAGACAGCCCCGTCCAGACGATGGTGCCGCCGTTGGACGTCGCACCCTGCATCGGGTCGTTCTCCGGGATCTCGCCGAAGATCATCATGTCGTAGATCTTGTCGGGATTGATGGCGTCTGCCAGCCCCTCCTCCTCGAGTGTACCCTCGATACCCGCCGAACCGGTCGACTCGACCCCGGAGTTGAGGAGCCGTTTCAGATCCTCGTCCGTCCTGAACTTCCGGAAATCGAAGTAGAGGAGCGCGTTCGCGGGGGCAGGGACGGCGGAGACCCGCTGGCCCTGTCCCGCGCTCCCGCTGGGCATGTCGGAGCCGCCACCGCCGTCTTCTCCGTCGCCGCCGTCGCCGCCGGCGGTGGTCGTGCCACCCCCACTGCCACAGCCGGCGAGCGTGCCGATCGTGGCGACTGCTGCCGTCGACTTCAGTACATTTCGTCTGGATGTCACCGATTCGTCCATAGGTCTGGGTGTATCTGCGCCCTGAAAAATTTTCCTGTGATGCGGTCGGGCTCGGAGCCCGGCTGTGGCACTCTCCTGGACGGATGCCCTCGTAGAGCTCCCCGTGGACAAACCGGGCGGCCGGGACCGATCAGGCCTCCTCGACGGCCAGATCGGGCGAGGTCCAGACGACGAACTCACCGTCCTTCTCGCGGTCGATGACCCCGTTGATGTAGTCCTCGGCCATCGGCGGGTCGTTGACCTGCTCGTCGGTCACCGGCGACACCTGCCTGACGTCGTCCACGATCCAGCCGACCTATCCTTACTCCGCGACGGCCTCGCCGTCGAAGACGTCGATGAGGTCGCCGGGCTCGGTGTCGTCAGTCCCGATCGGTCCCTTCGGGTTGACTATCGTGGTGATCTGGCCGCAGCGATCGACGACGCCCTCCACGACCTCGGGCGTCTTCGGGACTCTCGTAGTGTACTCCCCCTTGACGATCCCCTCGATGGACCGGATGTCGAGGCAGTAGTCTTCGTCGACGAGCGTGATCTCGATGACGCTCGTCCGCTCCTCGGCTGCCCCGGTGCACCGGGCGACCAGGGGCTACGGTATCGGTCGCAAGCGCGAACTCGGTACCGGTCGCAAGCGCGAACTCGGTATCGGTCGCAAGCGCGAACTCGGTATCGGTCGCAAGCTCGAACTCGGTATCGGTCACAGACTCGGCCGTGATCCGGCTCCATCCGCACCAGTGGCTCTCTCCTGGTCGGCCTCGGCCGCTTCCACGACGTTCGAGTACTCCGTGGCCAGGGCGTCACTCGCCTCAGCGGCGCGGGCAGCGCTTGCCTCAGCGACCTCCCTGGCAGCCTCCCTGTCGGCGCGGTCGGCCGTGGAACCGGACGACTCGTCGACGCTGGAGGCCATCTCCTCGGCGCTCGGCACCGGCGGACTGGCGTCCTGTATCGAGTCCATGCCGTCGGCAATGTCCCGCACGATTGCCTCTTGGGATACTCCGTCGATGTACACGTCGGGGTCCTCAGCTGAGCCCGTCACCGTCTGACGCGCCGACCCGTCGCCCGAAGTTGCTCCGGCAGTCTCGGTCGTCGTTCTGTGGCCAGGGGTCGTCGAGCCCTCCCACGACAAATACGCGTCCAGTTACGTCGAGGGAGAACGTCCGGGATCAGCGAAACTGCCGAATTTCTGCGGCTGGCGCCGTCTGACGGGTGTCTGACGGCCAGCAATTTTAAGTATCCAGTATGTGAAACGGCCACCACCAGTGACTCAAAACCCCCGCGAGGACGACCTCGACGAACTCCGGAGGATGGCCCGCGAGCGTGGTGCCGAGGCCGGGGGCCCAGCGGGCCGCGAGAGCAGCTTTCAATATCTCAGGCCCGGCGGGGCCGGCGACGTGCCCGCCCGGTCGGCCGACCGAGCGGGCCTGTACCGCGAGCTCCTCCCCCTCGACGGGGCGGCGACGGCCCAGAAGCCCTACCTCGAGGGCCTCCCCGAGAATTACGCCGGGGAGCACCTCGTCTTCGAATGGATCGAACACCTGCTATCTGGCGGCTACCTGGGAGCAGCGGAGGCCCTGGACTACTATGAGGCCATTGGCTGGATTACTCCCGGGGTTCGCGCCGAGCTCGAGGAGTACCTTCGTGGCGTCGCGGATCCCACGACACCCGAGGACGGGCTGGACGTCGACGGCCACATGCGCAGCCTGGTCTACGTCGCGGAGCTGGCCTCGCTGGCATAGGCTGTGGGTGACCCGCGAAGACTGGCCATCGCCCTGAGCGGGCAGGGGCGAGAATCAATCAGGGACAATCATTAAGAACCTGGGCGGGGAAAGGCGGACAATGACCTCCTGTCCCCGGTGTGGCGCCCGCATGAGTCAGAACGACGAGACGACGAGGCTCACGGAGATCGTCTGTCCCCGCTGTCACAACACCCAGATCGTCTGGAAGTCCTCTTACCGGACTACCGCCTGAGGCGGCAACCGGCGGGCCGGGTCGTCCTCCTGCTCCTCCTCCCGGTCGATCGCCTGGTGCTTGAACAGTTCCGTGCTGCCCAGAACAATACCGCCCAGGACCACGATGATGGGCAGCAAGCCGAGAGCATACTTCGATCTGAGCCGCATACCGGACCCCTTGCGGGGGGACGGTCATACCACTCCCGGGGCCCGAGACCGGCACTCCGGAACCCGCTCGAGTGGCGCTGCGGCGGATCGGAAGCCGGCGCGACGACCTGCACGATCAGGATGGCGATCAGTAGTCTTCCCGGAGGACCAGCGTTCCGTTCTCAGCCCGTACCGAAACGACGTCGCCGTCGTTGTTCCAGATGGGGCCTGGCGCATTCCAGTACAGTGTCCCGTTCCCGTCCACTCCCGCCCCGGTGACGAGGCGCAGGCGGTCGGCGGGTGCAAGCTCGACCCCTTCCGGGATAGTGTAGGCCTTCCCGGCCGCGTCCACGACCCCCCAGCCACCGAGCTGCAGGGCCTCATCGCCGGCGTTCACAAAGACCAGGTACTCGTCTGTGAGAGTGGCCTCGTCGGGCCCTGCCGCGTCCTCGTGGACAGTGCCCAGCACGAGTCCGCCCTGGCCGCTCGTCATCGCGGTCACCGTCGTCGGCGAGCCGTCGCGGCACTGCCAGAGGCCCAGTCCCTCCCGCTGGGCGGTCGTCTCCGCGTCGTAGAACGCCGCCGACGTCGCGAACTCCGCGTCGTAGACCCTGGCCCGACCCGTGGCGACGAGCCACTCGTTGAGGGGCTCGCCCTCGAGGGCCACCGCGTCGGTGCCGGTACTGGTTCCATCGTCGGCGGTAGTCCTCCCGTCGCCAGTTGTCCTCTCCTCGAGGATGACGTAGGCGAGCAGTCGGTCGTATGAGCCCCGCCGGTCGGCCACCGGGTCCGTCGCGACGGTGACCGTTCGGCCCTCGATCAGGTCGGCGACGTCATTGCTCGCGGCCAGTCCGGCAGCGCGCAGGCACTCGCGCCCGGCAGGAGTGTCCGGAACGCCTTCGTACTCGCCGGGCTCGTTGTCCGCCCGGATCTCGGGCACGTCGACGCCCAGCAGCCGGACCGTATCGGTCGAGCCGTCGGGGAAGCGGACGTCGACCGTGTCGCCGTCGACTACCGAGGCGACCGTCGCGACGCGGCCCTCGCCAACGGTGTGGGTCTGTGTCCCCGGGTCGCCAGGGAGGTCGCCGGCCGAACAGCCAGCCAGGACGACGAGGGAAACCAGGAAGACGATCCGGACCCCCGGGGAGCGCATCGGGTTCGAATCCGGCCCCTGGTGGCATAAACGCGCCGGGCGGTGGTGCTCTCCGGCGCCCCGGGTGACAGCGAGATAGCCACTGCAACCGCGGACAGGAAGAAGGCCAGGCCTCCGCTCTCACTGAGTTTGTTCACCGAGAGGCACCCCGCCGACGAGCTGACGCCGATCTCGGAGTCAATAATGGAGCCTACCATGCTGCACTCGGTCCCTGGATTCAGCACGGACTCCTTCCAAATTCAGTAGAGTCAAGAGCGCGCTGCATACAGTGCGGGAATCGGTAGAGCGCTGTGTGACCCTCACGCGAGAACCGGGGGTCCCCAGAAGAACGGGGGCGACTTGATTCGTAGTGTCGGGTACCAGACCCCAAGAGTTCCATCGCCACTTTTGACTATGAATTGGGGTTACATCGAGCCACGTCTATCGGCGAGAGTAGACAATCTGGTGCACCACATGGAGCAAGCGAGGTCGAACAGTTTCTCCGGGAGCAAGGGTCGGTGTGATAGCGTTGGCCGCGCGAGAAGCGCCGTCCGTGCTCCCCAGTGGGTTCGGGTAGGACGGCGATTCGCGGCTCTATTTCATCTACCGCCTCGTTGCAGCACAGCGCTATGAGGAGGACTTGAATGAACGAGTCGAACGGGCGCGATTTCTCGTCTACTCCGCCCAGTCGACGTGCGAATGGCGAAGCGTGAAGCTACACGGCGACTTCGGAACCGTTCCCGAGACGGCGTGGGAAGACTTCCAGACGGCAATGAACACCCTGGCATCCAGAGTTGTTTTCCGGTGCCACGCCACCCGGGGGCATCATGGGGTATCAGTTCAGGATACCTGATCGACCGAGTCTCAAACACACAACTGTCGGCACCAGTCCCCGAGAGACGCGTCCCTTGCTGGTAGGGGGAAAAGGTGTGCATCGGGGACTCGGACGGCCCAGCAGGTTCTCTCGCAGCTACTGACTGGACCTCGCGAGGGCGCGGTGCGAACAACCCCGGGGGTTCACTTACTCCACCATCCCTCGGATGGCGACGAACGAGCCATCGCCGTAGCCCGGCACGACGGGGTCGGGCTCGGTCATCTCGCCGGGCCAGGAGAAGACCGTCTGGGCTGCTTCGATATCGCCGAAGCCCGCGTCCTCCATGACTGCGAGCAGTTCGTCCGTCGACACGAACGTCGCCTCCCGGTAGAATGGGTTGGCCTCCTTGCGCTCGAGGTAGATTTCGCCGACCGGACTCTCGCGATCGATGTAGCCCACGAGGACTGCGCCGTCGGGAGCGAGAACCCGGCGCGCCTCCCGGAGCGTCGCCTCGAGGTCGTCGACGAAACAGACCGTCGTGACGAGCAATGCGGAGTCGAAGACCCTGTCGCCGAAGGGGAGGTCCTCGGCGACCCCACGGATCGGCGCAATCCCGCGGTCGCGGGCCACCGCCAGCATCGCTCCGGCGGGGTCCAGGCCCACCTCGAACCCCAGTGGGGCCGCGAACCGGCCGGTGCCGACGCCGATCTCGAGGCCGTGGCCGGGATCGGGCCGCAGGTCGCCGAGCGCGGCGAGTTCGGACTCGTAGGCCGCTTCGTGACCCTCGAACCAGTCCTCGTAGCGGTCGGTGTGGCGCTCGAAGGGGGCCGATCGGGGCATGCCGTCCACCTCACCGGACCAGCAGCACCGGGACCGGGGCCCGGCGCACGACGGTTTCGGAGACGCTGCCGAGGAGGACACGGGCCGGAAGCGAGCGGCCATGACTCCCCATCACGACGATGTCCGCGTCGTGGTCCCCGACGTAGGCGAGGATGTTGGCCGCCACCTCACCGACGATAATGTCGGTCTCGATCGACCGGCCCTCGACCGCGGCGATCTCCTCGGCCTCCTCGAGGAGATCGGCGGCGTGCTCCCGGGCGTCCGCAAGCCAGTCCGCGAGGCCCTCCCGGGACTCGCCGAACCCGCCAGGACCCAGGTCCGTGCTCCGGTAGTCGATGACGTGCAGAACCGTGATCTCGGCGTCGGGATAGTCCGCGAGGGCCCGCCGGAGGGCCTTCGTCGAGAGGTCGCCGTAATCCATCGGGACGAGGACGTGCTCTGGCATAGGCGACTATTGACAGGCCAGACAAGTCACCCTGACTGTCCGTCCCAGTGACTGGGAGCGGTGGAGTTGGGGGGAGGTGGGGGTATGAGGGTGCGGGGTGAGGCTGGGGCGATGGGGTGATAATAGGGCAATAGGGTGATG
>JAZKTI010000119.1:0-7903 GCA_036625635.1 Haloarculaceae archaeon | reverse complement strand
CTCGGATAGGGCCCGCTGAACCGCACGCGAGCGAGGTTCGCCCTTTCAATCCACCAGGAGTGGAAAACTCCGATAGCCTGTCAATTTTCCGAACGTCTCAGCAGTTGCCACCTCTCCACTCGGCGCGAGCCGTCGAGCGTGCCGAGTGAGCGGTGAGCGAAGCGAACCCGAACGATCCGCGAGACTGACGCGCGAGGGATGAGGCGCGAGGCCGAGCGGCGCGAAACTCGAGCGGCGCGAGACGCGACCGACGCGTGCCTCGACCGAAGGGAGAGTCTCGGCCTGGCCGGCCGGTGTCCTCGTGAGCGAGTGAAACGAGCGAATAGGGTTCCCCCGGGGGAGCGTGCGACCGAGGGGGAGCTCGTCAGAGCTTGCTCTGACGGTGGCTCGAGGGACGAACGGTGCGAGGCTCGAACGAAGTGAGAGCCTCGGTCTGGCCGAGCGGTGGAACCGCGAGGCAGTGAGTCCCTCGGTGAGCGGAGCGAACCGGCCGGCAGGGAGGCCTCGGTACAGTGAGCGGGGAGCGGCGCGTGGTTCGACCGAAGGGAGAACCACGGCCTGGCCGAGCGGCGGAGCCGCGAGGCAGCCACCCACGAACAGAGCGCAGACCCGAGCGAAGCGAGGGTCGAGCACCGCAGTCGGCTGGGGAGGCTCGAGGTGCGGTTGCTGGCCTGGTGTGCTCGTGAGGCCGAACGAGGGCTCAGGAGAGCTTGCTCTCCTGGCGGAATGAAAGGGCGAGGCCGGGTCGCCGGTTCTCCGCTGGCCCTATCCGAGCGAGTGAAACGAGCGAGGATATCCAGCAGAGAACCGGCGAGCGGGCCGAGGGCTTTCTGGCCGTTTGCCGGTGCGGTCCAGGGAACATCTGAGAGCGGGCCGAGGGCTTTCTGGCCGTTTGCCGGTGCGGTCCAGGGAACATCTGAGAGCGGGCCGAGGGCTTTCTCCGTATTTGCGGGAGTAGTGATCGCCGTTTCTCCTGCGAGGGGGCCGGGGGCCTTCTGCCTGCCCGTCCTCCGACTCAGTCGACCATCCGGCTGCCGCCCGCCGGGAGGAACTCCTGGATGCGGTCGGGACTGGCCACCTTCCGGACGAACGTATCGTCGTCGAACCGCTCTTTGAACTCGCGGTAGCACTTTTTCGCCATGTCGTTCTGGGCGTACCGCCCGGGTTCCAGGCGGATACTCGTCGCCACTCGTGGCTCGATCGCCGAGTGCGGGCCGCCCAGGACCCGGGTCTCGGGCTCGCAGGCGATCCCGACGGCCACACCGACCTCGGTGTTCTCGTGGTAGGTCCGGTCGCCGCGGATCGCGAAGCCGCCCTTCTCGAGGTACTCCCCGCTCCCGGGGGTCTTGCTCACCTGGTCCGGGCCGACCTCGTAGACGTCGGCGGCGTACTTGCCCTCCTTCCAGATCGCCGAGTAGGAGACCGCGAACCTGGCCGCCTGCTCCCGACTCCGGGCCGGAATCTCGACCTCCTCGCGGGTCGACTCGCTCGGGCCCGTCGCCTTCAGGATCGTCGCGGGCCCACCGTGGGCCTGCGTGTGGAAGAAGCGGTCGCCGGTCTCGAGGTACTTGGCCACGAGGTCCTCGTTCTGGTCGGCGTTCCGACCGCCGATCACGAGGAAGTCGTCGCTGGTGTGGAACCACCGGAACTGCTCGTACCAGTCCTCCTCCTGCCGAATCGGGATCGACCCGCGTGCGAGCCAGTCGACTGCCTCATCCTCCTCCCCGCCAGGTACCGCTGCCCCCGCGCGTCCCTCGCTTGCTTCTGTGCCCGCCCCGCCGGCCTCGCCAGCCTCTGCCGCCTCCCCCGCACCGTCCTCTCCCGCTTCTCCGGCCTCCCAGGCGTCCCGGCGCTCGCGGACCGCCGCGAGTTCCGCGCGCGTCCCCTCGATTGCGTCCTCGGCACCGGCTTTCTTCTCTTCGATCGCCTTCGCCTCGCGGTAGAGGCGGTCGGCGTTCTTCTCGACCCCCTCGTCGACCTCCAGAGTGACGCGGTGGTCGTCGACGTCGAGCGTACCCGTGCCGGCGGCGGCGTCCAGCGAGACGACTGCCTCGGCTGCCGGAATACCCTGTTCGGCCCCCGCTTCGATGGTCGCCTCGATCTCGTCCCAGTCGCGGTCCTCGGCGCGGGCCGCCCGGATCGTCGCGAGCACCTCGTCGACGAGGTCGTAGTTCGCGTAGAGGGCCGCCGCCGCCTCGCGGGTCTCTTCGGCCTCGGCCTCGAACTCCTCGATCGCGCTCTCCTGTTGCTCGATGATCCGCTGTTGGCGTTCGATCTGCTCCTCGAAGTCAGGCCGCTCGCGGCCGGCGGCACCGGCCTCGCCACCTTCGCCAGTCTCGGCCTCGAAACCGGTGTAGTAGTCGTCGAGCGCCCCGTTGAACGTCTCATACGCCTCGCTCTCGAGGTCCGCGTACTCCTCGAGTGGGACCGGTGTGACGTCGACGCGGACGCGGTCGTCTTCCGCCTCGATACCGTTCTGTTCGTTCTCCACCGCCTCGTAATAGACCCGTGGGTCGAACTCGCCGGCCCGGAGCCGCCCGGCGAGTTCGCCGACGACACGGTAGAGGGCGTCGAACTCCGCCTCGCCGGCCTCCTCGATCGCCATCGTCTTGGGCACGCCGGCGCGCGTGCACAGTTCCTCGGCCCAGAGGCCGCCGAAGTTCAACCTGGTCGCGAGCGTCCGCACGAGGTCCGTCTCTGACGCCTCCATCCTGGCCACGAACGCCTCGCGGTCGACGCCGAGCGGATCGAACCGCGCCTCGGGGAACTCGTAGGGGGTCCCAGGGGCGACCGTCCGGGACTTCAGCCGGACGGTCTCGAGGGAGTCGATCACCTCGCCGCTGGAATCGAGGACGGCGGCGTTGCCGTCGCCGAACAGTTCGGCGACGACGGTCGTGCTGTCGTCGTCGCGCTCGAAGCGGACCGAGAGAATGCGGTCGAACTCGAACTGTTCGACGGCCGCGAGTTCCGCCCCTGCCAGGCGGTTCCGAAGCATCATCGCGAAGTCCGGCGGGCGCTCGGGGGCGTCCGGGACGTGGGCCGGGTCCGCGACGCGGACGTGCTTGGTCTCGCCGACGTCGACGAGGAGTTCGATCCGGCCGCGGTCGAAGTCACGGAGTCTGAAGCGGAGGAAGTCCTCGCCGTAGAGGTAGACCTTGTCGACCCGTGCGCCGGCGTAGCGGCCGAGTTCCACAGCCAGCGCGGCGATGCCGACACTCGTGAGGTCCCGCTTCCGATCCATGGAAGAGCTTCCGCCCACCGGGCAGGAAAGGGTGTCGTTGCGGGGCGGGCGGGCCGATCCCGATCAGCATTCCGGAGCCGGGTGTGGCGAGGGCGTCCTCACGTTCGGCCCAGGAGGGTCAGGCCACGACCCGATCCAGCCAGCGAGCCGGGTCGTCGAGTTCCTCGTCCGTTGGCAGGGACTCCGGGCCCGCCCAGACCGCACTCGCGGCCTCCATCCCGGCGGCGTCGGCGACGTGGTCGAAGAATGCCTTCCCGCGCTCGTACTGCCGTCGCTTCATGCTCAGCCCCAGCAGGCGGCGGATGAGGCGCTGGAGAGGCCCACGGCCGCTCCGCCGCTCGTCGAGTTTCCGGCGGAGGTCGGCGAATTCCCCGTCGAAGGCCCGGTCCATCACGAGTTCGGCGTAGCCCTCGACGGCGGTCATCGTGGTGTCGAGTTCGCCCAGCGAGGCCCGGTCGATGGCACCCGTCGAGAGGTTCTCGATCGCGTCTTCCATCGCGGTCTCGAGGTGGCCGGGAAGCCAGGGGGCGGCGCCGAACTCCGCGGCGTGTGCGACCTCGTGGAAGGCGATCCAGCGGCGGAACCGGGCACCCTCGACCTCCAGTGCGTCGGCGACGCGCTCGATGTTCGGCCGAACGAAGTACAGGGCGTGGTCGTCGTGCTCGGCGAGCAGGAGCGGGTCGTACTGCCCGAGGACGTTCCGCGCGAGAAACGCCGTCGCGATGGTCATCGACCCGGTGTTGACGACTCTCGCCAGGCCCGGGACGGAGCCGGCCTCCGCCTCGAGGGGGGCCATGACCCGCTCGAAGGTCGCCAGGTTCGCGTCGATCCAGTGGTGGCGGTTCTGGATCTCGACGCGCTCGGGGAGAGTGAAGTCGACCGCGGTGATCGCGGCGATCCCATCCCGCGCCGTGCCGACGTCGGCAGCGTAGGCCTCACGCTCGGCCGCCGCGACGGCGAGGTCGCCGGGATCGGTGGCGGCCTTCGCCGCCTCTGCGACGGCCGACCAGTCGATGGTCCCCTCGCCCTCAGCGGTGGTGACTGCCCGAACGGTCCGGTAGAGGCTCATACAGCGACGAGGCGGCCTGGAGGTAAAAATGGCTCCCTAGGCCGCCTCGACGTCCGCTTCGATCTCTTCGAGGGGCTCATCGTCGCCGCCCCGACACCGGAGCTTTCGGGCGAGCGCTGCCAGCGCGACGAGGAAGACCAGGCCGAGGACGAGCGGGGCAAGCTTGGATGCGCCGCCGTCGCCCTCGGACTCGAGGCCGCCGATGGCCGCCGTTTCCGTCGCTTCCTCTGTTTCCCCGCCCTCCGATACTTCGCCCGCGAAGGGGGCGTTGGCCTCGAAAATCGCGTCGTCGAGGTGGACTTCCAGGATGGTAATGTTGACCATGTGGACAAGTCTGCCCGGACAGGTCTTGTACGTTGGCCATGCTCCGAGAATCTGGGATTGGGCGGGCGTCGAAAGAGGGTCACGTCGGTGGTTCAGTACTTGCACGGAAGGCCCCGACCGACCCGGCGGAGACGTCATCGGCCGGGTCGATCTCGAAAGACTGGACCAACCACCCAGATATACTGGTCGGCGTCGAACGTCGGCGTCGAACGTCGGCGTCGGCGCTCCCGTCGGCCCCGAGTCGACCTCGTCGCAGTGGTGCCGACTTTCCTCGCCGGCGAGCCGACGTCGGGGCGTCGGCTGCAACCCCAATTTTCGTGCTAGTGATAATGATCAAATTTTTATATGCGAGCATTGATGATTCGCCAGGATGACCAGTGCGAGGACGGTTTCATCGGTGGTAGTGATCGCGGTCGTGGCGCTCTCGGGCTGTATGGGCGGATCGGCCCCGGAGACAGTGACGTCGACGTTCGACGACGACACCGAGGGCTGGACTGTCGTCGGGGATGTCGAGGGCGGGCAGACCGAGCCCGACCATGTGCCCGAGGGCGGTTCCGCCGGCGGCTACCTGGAAGCGACCGACGACGTCGCCGGCGGGGTGTGGTACTGGAACGCCTCGACGGCGTACCTGGGCGACAGGTCGGCCTACGCGGGCGGGACGCTCACGTTCGACCTGCGACAGTCGGCGACCGACAGCCAGTTCGACGCCACGGACGTGATCCTCGCCAGCGGCGACACCAGCCTGGGATACGACTTCGGGAACGCCTCGACACACCCGGGGACGGACTGGACCCGCTACGAGGTGGACCTGTCGGCTGACGGCTGGAGGACCCTCGACACCGGCGACGCCGCCACCGAAGACGTATTCGAGCGGGTGCTCTCGGCCCTGGACGAACTACGGATCCGCGGCGAGTACCGCGAGGGTGGCGATACCGACGGCATCGACGAGGTCGAACTGGCCGCGTAACACGGGACGCTGTCAGCGAGCAGCCCCCCGAGAGCGAGCGAGTGAGCGAGGTGACGGTGTCCGGGTCCTGAGGCCGCCCGCCAGGATGGGATCGACGCCGCAGACACGCGCCGGGATATACCGGTGTCGTACTCAGCCGGTACGTTTATGCGCGCGTCGGGTTGCCGTTGGGGTATGAGCGACCAAGGAAACCGGCCCCTCGACGTCCTGGAGGAGGCCGTCGACAGCGAGGTCGTGGTGAAACTGAAAGACGGCGGCGTCCACGAGGGGACGCTCGTCGGGTACGACCAGCACATGAACCTGGTCGTCGAGGCGGGTGACAACACAACGATTATACGCGGCGATAACGTCGTTTCGATACAGCCATGACCGGTGCAGGAACCCCGAGTCAGGGGAAGAAGAACACCAAGACGCATGTACCGTGTCGTCGGTGCGGCGAGAAGTCCTACCACGTCAAGAAGGGCGTCTGTTCGTCCTGCGGGTTCGGCAAGTCTGCGAGGCGCCGCGATTACGCCTGGCAGAGCAAAGCCGGCGAGTGAGATGCACGAGAAGTGCGGCGTCGTCGGCGTCTCACTGACGGATCGCGCCGCCGCCCGGCCCCTCTACTATTCACTCTATTCGCTCCAGCACCGCGGCCAGGAGTCCGCTGGCATCGTGACCCACGACGGCTTTCAGCAGCACAGCCACGTCGAGATGGGCCTCGTCGGGGACGTCTTCGGCCCGGGCGACCTCGAGGGGCTCTCGGGATCCGCGGGCATCGGGCACGTCCGATACCCCACCGCGGGCAGCGTCGAGAAGAGCTGTGCCCAGCCCTTCACCGTCTCCTTCAAGAGCGGCTCGCTCGGCCTCTCCCACAACGGCAACCTCGTCAACGCCGGGGCGATCCGCGACGAACTCGCCGCGAGCGGCCACGCTTTTACCTCCGACGGCGACACCGAGGTCATCGCCCACGAGCTCGCGCGGAACCTCCTCGAGAGCGACCTCGTGCGGGCGGTCAAGCGCACGATGTCCCGGCTCCACGGCTCCTACTCCCTGACGATCATGCACGACGAGGCGGTCCTGGCCGTCAGAGACCCCGAGGGGAACCGACCCCTGTGCATCGGCAACCTCGAGGACGGGTACGTCATCGCCTCCGAGTCGGCCGCCATCGACACGCTGGGGGGTGACCTCCTCCGCGACGTCCGGCCGGGCGAACTCGTCGTCCTGGAGGACGACGGATCCGGCTTCGAGTCCTCCCAGCTCGTCGATAGTGAGAACACGGCTCACTGCTTCTTCGAGCACGTCTACTTCGCCCGCCCGGACTCGGTCGTCGACGACGGGCTGGTCTACGAGGTCCGTCGGTCCCTGGGGCGGTCGCTCTGGGCCGAGAGCGGCATCGAGACCGACGTCGTCATGCCGGTCCCGGACTCCGGGCGGGCCTTTGCCTCGGGCTACGCCGACGCCGCGAGTGAGGCTGGCGCCGAGACCGAGTTCGCCGAGGGCCTGATGAAGAACCGGTACGTCGGCCGGACGTTCATCATGCCGACGCAGGACGAGCGCGAACGCGCGGTCCGGCTGAAGCTCAACCCGATCAGGTCCACCATCGAGGGCCGGTCGGTCACGCTCATCGACGACTCCATCGTCCGCGGGACCACCTCGACCCAGCTCATCGACCTGCTGAGAGAGGCCGGTGCCGAGGAAATCCACGTCCGCATCGGCTCCCCGCCCATCGTCGCCCCCTGTTATATGGGGATCGACATGGCCACACGGGACGAACTCATCGCCGCCGACCGCGATGTCGAGGCCGTCGAGGACGAGATCGGTGCGGACAGCCTCGCCTACCTCTCGATCGACGCCATCACCGAGGCCATCGGCGCGGACCGGGCGGACCTATGTCTCGGTTGTGTCACGGGCGAGTATCCCTACGACATCGAGGGCGAGGAGCGCGATAGGGAGGTCACCGCCCCTGCCGTCGGCAGTGCCAGCGGGAGCGCGGACGACTGAGGCAAACGCGTATCGGCGGACTGCCGGGGGGGGGTGCGGGCGCTGCCCGGCGACACGTCCCCGACCGGACGGGAACCCAGCCCGGTGCCCCGGCCCGCCGGAGGCGCACCTTTCCAAAATGCGACTGGACGTGTCTGGACCAACACCGAGACTCATCAAATACCCAAAGTGCCACACGAACTACGCGTTCGTGCGAATGGGAAGACTGCAGTCGCTACGATACCGTTCCACTTTGCCGAATATACCGCTCCAACGAATATCACACGACCCACCTTCGAGCAATTTCAATGGAATAGCGGCTGTCCAAGAGACTAATCCA
>JAZKTI010000118.1:0-7928 GCA_036625635.1 Haloarculaceae archaeon | reverse complement strand
CCCTCACCCTGTCAATCTTCAATCCGCTCCCCCCCCCCCGCGCTCTGGCCCGACAGCCGTCACCCCCATCCCGGTCAGGCCTCCCTCCCCGTCGGCGCTCATGCTCGCGCCCCGTAAATCCGGTTTCGGGCGTGTTCGTGGGGCTGGCCGGTGGGTTTTCCTGTGGCCGCCCACGACCGTGAGACATGGTGAATTCCCCCGCGATGCCGGCCGAACCAGGGACCCGCCGGCTTGGCTTCGTCGGGGACGTCATGCTCGGTCGGAACGTCGACACCCGCCGCCAGTCCGACCCACCCGAGACGATCTGGGGGGAGGTCCTCCCCTGGCTCCGGGACCTCGACGGCCTCTTCGGGAACCTCGAGTGCTGTCTGTCCGCGCGTGGCGAGCAGTGGACCCGCACCCGCAGAGCCTTCCACTTCCGCGCGGGGCCGGACTGGGCCGTGCCCGCCCTCCAGGCGGCCGGATTCGACTGGCTCTCCCTGGCCAACAACCACATCCTCGACTACGAGGAGGTGGCCCTGCGGGACACCCTTGACGCCATGGACGGTGGCGACATCGGACACACCGGCGCGGGCCGCTCCGAGCGCAAGGCCTGGGAACCCTCGGTCGTCTCCGTCGGTGACCTCGACGTGGGCCTGGTGGCCTGCACCGACAACACGCCGGAGTACGCCGCCGAGGGGGACGACCCGGGCACCGCCTGGACCGGGATGGATGTCGACGATGCAGAGGACCTCGAGTTGGTGCGGGAAGCCCTGGACGACCTGGCTGCAAGGGAGCCGGATCTCCTCGTCGCCTCGCTGCACTGGGGGCCGAACATGGTCGCGGAGCCGGCCCGGGAATACGTCGAGTTCGGGCACTGGCTTGTCGATCGCGGCGTCGACCTGATCCACGGCCACAGCGCCCACAACGTCCAGGGGATCGAGCGCTACGGGGACGGGCTGATCCTGCACGACTGCGGGGACTTCGTCGACGACTACGCCGTCGACCGCCGGTTGCGCAACGACCGCGGGTTCCTGTTCGTCGTCCCGGTGAGCCCCGGTGGCGACGTCAGGGGGGTCCACCTCAGACCGATCCAGATCCAGGACTGTACGGTCCAGCCGGCCGAGCGCGAGGTGGCGGCCTGGTCCCGGGACCACGTGCGGAAGCGGTCGGTTCCCTTCGGAACCGCAGAAGCCTTCGAGCAGGTCGAGGACGGACTCTGGCTGCCCATGTGAAGGGAGCGGTGTGAAGGGGCGGTGTGAATGGAACGGTATCATGGGAACCGTGTCAACAGGACCGTGTGAAGGAGGCCCACGGTCGCGTCGGGCCGGATCTCGCGCAGGGGTAGCGACGACCCCTTCGCCTTCCCCACTCACCGGGTAGCTACTTTCACTCCGGCCCCGACGAGGGTTTTTGCGGGGCGGCGACGAACCCGATAGCGTGTCCGGGGTCCCCGAGTACCTGCGGTATGTCCCCTACGATGCCCCCTACGACCACCAGCGGGAAGCGATGGGGGAGATCGCCGGGGCGGTCGCGGCCGGCGACGACGTCCTCTTCGAGGGGGCCTGTGGGACCGGAAAGACCCTCGCCGCGCTCGCGCCGGCCCTCGAGTACGCCTGCGAGACCGACCGGACCGTCGTCATCACGACGAACGTGCACCAGCAGATGCGGCAGTTCGTCGCCGAGGCCGCCGCCATCCAGGACGAGGTCGACCTCCGGGCGGTCGTCTTCCGGGGCAAGGCCTCGATGTGCCACGTCGACGTCGGGTACCGGGAGTGCCAGACACTCCGGGACACCACGCGGGACCTCGTCGAGGCCGAGCGCGAGGAGGCCGAACTCGAGCGAGCCCAGCGGGACCTCCTCAAGGAAGCACAGGCCGGCGAGGACGAGGCGGCGGCCGCCCGCAGTGACGTGATGGACGACCTCGACGACGTCGAGGCGACCGTCGCGGACCTCCGCTCGCGGGCGACCTGCGACCACTACTACAACAACCTCACGCGGGGCACGGACGACTTTTTCGCGTGGCTCTACGACGGCGTGCGCACGCCCGACGAGGTCTACGACTACGCCGAGGAGCGGGGGCTCTGCGGATACGAACTCCTGAAGGAGGGCGTCGACGGCGTCGACCTGGTGGTCTGCAACTACCATCACCTGCTCGACCCGGACATCCGCGAGCAGTTCCTCCGCTGGCTCGGCCGCGACCCCGAGGACGTGATCGCGGTCTTCGACGAGGCCCACAACGTCGAGGACGCGGCGCGTGACCACGCCCGGCGGACCATCACCGAGACCACCCTGGCCGGGGCCGTGGCCGAGTGCGAGGACAGCGACGATCCACGAGCCGACGAGGCCGCGAACGTCGTCGGGGCGTTCCTCGCCGGCCTGCGGACCGCCTATGACGAGGCCTTCGGCTTCGGCGAGCGGGAGCAGGTCGGCTCGGACTGGTACGACCTCGCGATCGACAACGACGACCGCAAGGACGACCTCACCCTCGCCTTCCTCACCGCCTACAGCGGGCCGGGCGTGCACTCGGACCTTTCGACGGCCCTGGAGTTCGGCCGCGCCCTCGACGATGAGTATGAACGGGCCTACCGCGAGGACAGGGCGAACACGCGCGAGGAGTGCCAGACTCTCGCGGCCGCCCGGTTCGTCGAGGCGTGGCTCGAGGAGACCGACGACGTGGGGACCTACCCGGTCGTGAGTGTCCGTCGCGACGAGCGCGGCGGCGGAAATGGCCCTGGGGACGGAGACCATCGAGGAGGTGGCAGGGGTGCCGGGAGTGGAGACGACGGGACGGCGGGCGGGGGAAAAACTGACGGCGGCCAAACCAGAGCGAGGCGGGCGGGGGCCGGCGACATCTACGGCCGCGCCGAACTCTACACCTGCATCCCCTCGCAGGTCACACACGGCCTGTTCGAAGCCCTGCACGCGAGCGTCCTGATGAGTGCCACGCTACGACCCTTCGAGGTCACGGCGAACGTTCTCGGCCTGAACGAGCCCCGGACGCTGGCCTACGGACCCCAGTTCCCCCCCGAACGCCGCCGGACCTTCGTCGTCGATGGGCCCGCGCTGTTCTCGAGCAAACGCGACGACGAACCCGTCCAGCGGACCGTCACCGACGTCTTGACAGACACGGTCCGTTTCACGCCGGGGAACACGCTGGTCTTCTGTCCGAGTTACGCCGAGGCCGAACGGTACCACGGCCGGGTGACCGCCGGGACGACGTACCTCGACGAGGCCGGCACGCCTGCCCGGGACCTCCGGGAGTCCTTCACCGATGACGAGGACGGCGTCCTGTTCACGTCGCTGTGGGGCACCCTCGGCGAGGGCGTCAGCTACGACGGCGACGACGCACGCACGGTCGTGGTCGTCGGCGTCCCGTACCCCCAGCTCGACGAGCGGACGGAGGCGATCCAGGCCGCCTACGACGAGACCTTCGAGGTCCCGGACGCCCCCGGTCACCGCGAGGAGGCCGCCGGCTGGCGCTACGCCGTCGAGATTCCGACGGTTCGGAAGACCCGCCAGGCCCTCGGCCGGGTGGTGCGCTCGCCGTCGGACTTCGGCGCGCGGATCCTGCTGGACGCCCGCTACACCGAACGCGCCGAGATCGAGATGCGCGACTACGCGGTCCGGGGGACCTTCCCGCCGGAGGAGCGCGCCGAGATGGTCGACCTCGACCCCGGCAAGCTGAAGTTCGCGCTGCTAAACTTCTACAGCGACCTGGCGGCCTACGACGGGCCGCCACCGTCGCCCTAAGGAGGCCCACTGTCCGAGGGCCCAGGTCCCTGGCGGATCGGGCGCGGGGTCGCCAGCCACGTCTAGCCCGGCTCCCCGGGGTCGCCGATCTCGCCCGACGCCTCGTCAGTGTCATCGAGGACGTCGTCCTCTGATCCCCCGACGGGTCCGCCCCGCCTGGCCTGGTAACCGGCGACCACGCGATCTTTCGAGAGGAGGCCGACCAGGAGTCCCAGTCCCATCCCAAGCAGGCTCCGGAGGCCGGAGGGCGCCATCCCGACGGATCCGAGGAGGGCCGATCCCAGGACGGCGACCACCCCGGCGAGGAGGCCGACCGCGACGATCGGAACCAGCGGCGGCCGATCGTCCGAGACGGTGATCTTCATACAGGGCGTCGCCGGCCCAACCGCATCAGGGTGTCGGGCCGGGTCGAGGAACCGGGTAGCCGCCCGTGCCTGGGGCCCCCGGTCGTCAATCCGGCCCGTCCCACCGCCGGTCGCGGGCAGGAACGAGACCGGCGATCGCCCGCCTCCAGGTGAAACCGGGGGGTTTGAGAGCCCCCGCAGCAAACTTCGGCGCGATGACGCTCCTCGCCTTCGACTTCGACGGCACGCTCTCGGACTCGGAAATGACAGTCCTGCTGGGCGAGCAGTGCGGCGCCGCCGACCGGATGAGCGAGATCACCGAGCGCGCGATGAACGACGAGATCGGGTACGCGGAGAGTCTCCGCCAGCGCTGTGCCCTCCTCCAGGGCCTGCCGCTGACGGCAGCCGAGGAGGCCTTCGACCGGGTCGCCCTCCGCCCCGGTGCGGGGGCGATCCTGGGGGACCTGGAGGCGGCCGGTGTCGAGACCGCCATCCTCACCGGCGGCTTCGACCGCGGGGTCCGGGCCGCACTGGCAACCGAGGGTGTCGGGGTCGACGAGCTGGTCGCAAACCGCCTGCCGGCGGCCGACGGCGACCTCACCGGCGAGATCGAGGGGCCGCTCGTCGAGGGCACGAAGGACGACCCGCTCGCGAATCTCGCCGAGGCCCGGGACATCCCGCTCGCCGAGACCGTCGCGGTCGGCGACGGGGCGAATGACCTCCCGATGCTCGAGGTGGCGGGGCTCGCCGTCGGGTTCGACCCGAAACCGGCCGTTGAACCCGCCTGTGACGTGGTCGTCGAGACGATGGCGGCGCTGCGGTCGGTCCTGGAAAGAGAGACCATCCTCTAAGCACCTCCCCCAGGACTGCGGGCGGGGCTCAGACGAACTTCCGTACTTTTAGGTCCAGCGTCGAGAGGTCGACGATCGGCGCACGGCCCGCGTCGGGGTCGATGTTGACGCTCCGCTGGAAGGCAGTCTGTGCCTGCCAGCACCCCGAGTTGATCGTGAGGACGTTGTGGTACTGGCCGTACCCGGTTTTGTGGACGTGCCCGGCGTGGAAGACGTCCGGGACCTCGTCGATGACGAGATGATCCTCGGCCTCCGGGGCCAGGCGGGTACGCCCGCCGTACTGGGGTGCCACGTGGCGCTTCTGGAGCAGGCGGTACATCGCACGATGGGGCTCGTCGTAGCTCGCTGCCTCGTCTGGCAGCTCCGCGATGACCTCGTCCAGGGAGACGCCGTGGTACATGAGGATCGACACACCCTCGAGGTCGACCGTGGCCGGGTTCGAGACGATCCGGGCGTCGTGGGCGGCCATGATGTCCCGGAGCTCCTCGTCGAACCCCGGCTGGGGCTCCGCGAGGCGGACGGCGTCGTGGTTCCCCGGGATCATGACGATCTCCATGTCACCGGGGACGAGTTTCAGGTACTCGCTGAATTCCCGGTACTGATCGTAGATGTCGACGATGTCGAGTTCCTCGTCCTGGCCGGGGTAGACACCGACACCCTCGACCATGTCGCCCGCGATGAGCAGATACTCGACGTGGGCTGCCTCCCCGGAGTGAAGCCACTCCGCGAACTCCCGCCAGGCGTCGGCCATGAACTCCTGGCTACCGACGTGGACGTCCGAGACGAGCGCCGCCGCCACCTCGCGGTCGGCCGTCGATGGTTCGAACGTCCTGGGGACGTCCGGGAAGTGCATGGCGTCCACGAACAGGATCCCGCCGTCGTCTGCCAGCGTGCCCTCGACGGCGATGCACTCGTCGGAGAGCAGTTCTCGCACGCGTTGGGCGAAGTCTCGGTCCTTCATGACCAGACACGGGAAGGTCCCGGTGGTGTCCTCGAGTTCGATCAGCCAGTGCCCGCCGGCCGTCGTCCGGACGTCGGTGACGAGGCCCACGATGGCCGCGTCGCTCCCGCCGGTCATGTCGGCGATCGTGTCGGTGGGACGGTGGTTGATGCGGGGCCGGAGCATGTCGGCGAGCTGGCGATACCGGTCGCGAAAGACGGCGACGAAGTCCTCGTATGTCCCTGTCCCGGTACTCGCCCCGGTCATGTCTCCGTGAACGACCGCCGGTGGCGGGTCGATGCCCTTCTCTGCGGACCCCTCCGTTTCGAGTGCAACGACACCGCCGTCCCCGCCGGGGGCCGGGCTGTCCCCTCCACCCGAAACGGGGGGGCTCCGGTCTGGAGTGTCGCCCGGAGATCCGGTCGGAGACCGGGCTGGCCGCTCTCCCGACGTCCGGGCCGGAGTCCCGGGTGATGAGGCACCAGCGGTCTCCGCGGGGTCGCCGACGTCGAGTTTCTCCTCGCCTCGCCGCCCGGCATCGGCCTCTGTGAGGGCCTTCCGAACGTGGCCGGAGGAGATGGTCAGCGAGTCGGCGGGCGCGGCCGCCGTCGCTGCCTCGATGGCGGCGTCCAGGTCCGGGGCCCTCGCAAGCAGGGTCACCGCCTCGCGGTCCGCGTTGTATCCCCGCCGCGCGAGTTTGCGCGCGATCCGCGCCGGCGTCTCCTGTGGCACACCCTGTGACTCCGTGCCCGAACCCAAAAGGGTAGCGGAGAGTCCGGGTGCATGCAGTACCGTAGCGACGACTTCTGGCAAGGGCACGGCGGGAGGCTCCACCGGACTGGCGCGGATGGCTATCCACCCTGGAGCACGGGGTGACGGTTCCAGAAGGTTAAAAGACCAGACACGGATAGGTAGCCTCGATGACTGACCCGCCGGACCGCGGCCCGAGCCGTTCGTCGCCACACCGCACTGGTGGGTCGGACCACGATGCCGGGAGCGACGGGACCGACTGGAGTGGCCGAGCTCGCGAGCCTTCGCCCGCAGACGAGGGGGGCGGTGGGAGGACAGTGAGGAACAGTGGGACCCCGAGCGGAGGGCGTCCCGCCCCCGAGCCAGGGACGAGAGCCGCGACCGGTTCCCGGCCGACGGGCTGGCTGGGCTTCGCCTACGACGTGTTGACAAGCGTCCTCGCGGTCCTCCTCGTCGGCGGCTTTCTCTTCGCGGTCAGCGGGGTCTGGCCGCCACTCGTCGCCGTCGAGAGCGGAAGCATGATCCCGAACATGCACCAGGGTGACCTCGTGTTCGTCATGGAGGAACACCGATTCGCCGGGGACGGCGCGGTGGCGGACACGGGCGTTGTGACCGCGGCCAGCGGCGGTGCGACCGAGTACCGCACCTTCGGCGGGTACGGCGATGTCATCGTGTACTCGCCCGACGGCAACGTGGATCGGACGCCGATCATCCACCGCGCTATACTCTGGGTCGAGAAGGGCGAGCGGTGGTTCGACGAGGCCGACTCGGACGACGTCCCGGGACACGTGTCGTCCTGTGCCGAGCTCCAGAACTGTCCCGCACCCCACGCTGGCTTCATCACCAAGGGTGACAACAACGGCGAGTACGACCAGGCCAACGGTCTGAGTGCTCCCGTCCGGCCCGAATGGGTCGTCGGGACAGCGGAGATCAGACTGCCCGGACTCGGTTGGATCCGCCTCGGAACCTCCTGAACGGTCACGGGCGGGTGACGTCTGCCAGGACGACCCCTTTATTTCCGGTGGAGGGCCGAACGACTCCAACTCCCAACACGAGTGAGGAAGCGGACGTGTGTGCACACCGAAAGCAACGATAGAGGGGCCACCTTGAAGAGGGTGAGGGGACGTCTCGGCTGAGGTGGAACCGAGTGACGGCTAAACAGGAGGCCTAACGGTTGGAGGTTGACAGCGAGAGAGCAAAAGGGGCCACGATTCCAGCCCGGCAGGAGGAATGGAAGGGGCCCCGG
This sequence comes from Haloarculaceae archaeon, assembly GCA_036625635.1. Classification (GTDB taxonomy): domain Archaea; phylum Halobacteriota; class Halobacteria; order Halobacteriales; family Haloarculaceae; genus JAZKTI01. The sequence continues at coordinate 65 of JAZKTI010000118.1, read as the reverse complement.
TCCCGGTCCAGCAGGAGGAAGGGGAGGGGCACCCATCCCGGTCCGGCAGGAGGAAGGGGAGGGGC
>JAZKTI010000117.1:0-7950 GCA_036625635.1 Haloarculaceae archaeon | reverse complement strand
TTCCCCGCCCTGGGCCCTTCCCCGCCTTGGGCTCCCCCAACCCTTCGGCACTCCCTGGCAGACCGTTCTCACTTCGATGTTCGCTTCTGGGGACCGAAACGGATTTTCGGGCCCGGCCGCTCGCTTCATACACGCGAGGGTAGCCGAGCCTGGCCAAAGGCGGTGGGCTTAAGACCCGCTCCCGTAGGGGTCCAGGGGTTCGAATCCCCTCCCTCGCACTTTCTTGGGGATCCGTTCGAGAGCGACGGGTTCGCGTCGCTCCCGTTCATCCTTTCCCCCGGGCTCGAAGCGAGCACTTGCGGGCCGACCGACGTCCCTACCCGGTGCGGACGAATCAGTCCAGGGCGGGCGCGGAGTGGCTCAGGCTGCCCATCGACACCACGTCCACGCCGGTAGCGGCGGAGGCCGCCACGGTTTCGACAGTGACCCGGCCAGAGGCCCCGACAAGCACCTCCCAGTCGACGCCGGCGGCTGCCTCCCGAACGAGGTCCACCCCGCGTGCGGTGGCCTCGGCTGAGAGGTTGTCGAACAGGACCACGTCAGCCCGGCCTCGACGGCCGGGCGGGTCTTCCCCGCGACACCCGAGGCGTGGCCGGCGAGGTTGACGGCCACCCGCTCAGCGCGGAGGACGTCACTGGGGGCCCCCTGCGCATTCGAGTGCGACGTCGCCGTCCGCGACGCGCTCGCCGTCGGGAAGGCCCTGCTCGACGGCGACGTCGAGGTACCCGAAGACTGCGCATGCGACGTCGAGGCCCGCGACGACACCCGTCTCGGTCGCGACCAGGCGGCCCGAGGTGGTCCCCGGGACCTCGTTCGTGACGTCGTGGTGGCCGAGATCCTCCTTGAGCCATCCCTCGACCTGCGTTGCGTGACCACCATCGGCAGTCCCCGGTCGGCGGCGTGGAGGTGTCGGGCGGCTCGGCTTCCTGCTCAGACCGGATCGGCTCGCCCTGCCCCCGCTCGCCCTGCCCCCGCTCGGGCTGCCTCTGTTCGGTCGACTCGGCCACGAGGTGGTGGATATCGGCCGACTCCTCGTTGCTCGCCGCCGCTTGGGTGACGAGGAGCGCCGTTGTACAGGCGTTCCAGAGTTCGTACAGCGACCGCGAGGTTCGGGTCCGGACGGAGGCGTCGACATAGAGGACCCTCGCCCCCGCGAAACAGGGCTGGCGGGCGTCGTCGTGTTCGAGGACGGCGCCGTGGACTCGCCCTGCGTGGGTGATCAACTCGAGTGCTGCGGTGGCCTCTCGGATGGTGACCGACTCGTGGTCATCGAGGTTTTGCAGGAAGGGCACGCGGACGCGCCGCCCGGTCGAGGCGTCGACGTGGAGGATGCGAGCCTCGTGGTGGGCGGCCTCGCGGCCGAAGTCGAAGTCGCCCGTGCCGTCGGTGTCGAAGGCGACCTCCAGGGTGTCCACGAGAACGTCCGCGACCGCGGCGTTCCCGTGCTCGACGAGCGTCGCGACCGCGGCCTCGTCGGCGGTACCGTCCGAGGCCCGCGATGCCGGATCCGACCACCAGAACGTCCATCTCGATTGCCTCGTCGGGGCGACCGGTCACGGGCATCCTCAGACCTCCAGCATCCGGTCGAATGCGACCCTGGCAAGGCGGGCCTCCTCGGGATCGACCTCGATCACGTTGCGCTCGCGGCCCTCTACGAGTTTCTCGAGGACCCAGACGAGGTAGTTCGGGACGGGTCGACCATCTATAGTTGGCCGGTTCAAAGATGGTAAACGGTAAGTATTCGGGTTTGAAGCACTGTCGTTTCCGACGGTGGGTGGTCACTGGCAGAGTACAGCACCGGTGGGGCTGTTTGAGGGGGTCGTCCGACTTCGAGCCACATTCGATACCTCCCCGGCGGGCTGTTGACCCGGACCAGAAGTGATTGCGAAACTTTAAGCCATAATGACAATCCAATCGTAACTACGTCAAATGCGTCATGGTACATTCTTCGTCTGTCTCCTGGCGATGGCAGTGGTGGGTGGAATGGCACCGGGATTCGCGGCCGAAGGCCCCAACAAACCACCGGAGGCCGAGGCAGGCCTCGACCAGACCGTCGAACAGGGTGCGACCATCCTGCTCGACGCCGGCGGATCCTGGGATCCGGACGGGGAAATCGCGGCCGTCGACTGGCGGATCCGTGCCCCCAACGGCTCCACTTTCGAACCGGACTGTGGGTCCTGCGAGGAGACCTCTTTCGTGCCGGAGCGGCAGGGGATCTACAACGTAACGGTCACCGTCACCGACGACGACGGCGCCACGAGGACAGACACGCTGTTCGTCACCGTCGAACCGGCATCGCCGCCGACAGTCGAGCTCACGGCCTCGGTGGTAGGGAGCGGGCCGACCTGGCGCATTCGGGCGGAGGCACGGGCCGGGAATCACGCCCTCGAACGCCTGGTCTGGCGCGTCGACGGAACGCGGATCGAGGTCGAGTCGGTGAGCGGTGAGCAGGCAACGCGGCAGCGGACTCTCGACCTCGGCCCGAACGAGACGCACACTGTTTCGATTACGGTGGCCGACTGGCTCGGCAACCGAGGGCAAGACGCAGTAACCGTCGGGGGTAGCGGCAGCGGCGACGCTCCAGACCAACAGCCAACGATCCAGATCGTTCGGGCGCCTGATCAACTTCAGACCGATCAGCCGGGCCGGTTCGTCGCGCGCGCCACGGATCCGGACGGCGGGACCGTCGACCTGACATGGTCGCCCTCGGGCCAATCCGGCCGCTCAGTCGATCTGTCGTGGGGAACCCCGGGGACCTACACGGTCACCGCGACGGCCACCGACGACGAGGGATCTACTGCGCGGGACGAGGTAACCGTTCTCGTCACCGCCGATTCCAACGGCGGCGGGGGTGAGAGCCCCCAACTCCAGGTCGATATCACGGAGTGGCCGGACCAGCTCGAGGTCGGCGAGAACGGCACGTTCAAAGCCGTCGCCCGTACTGCTACCGGCCAGCCACTCCCGATCACGTGGGATCCCGGAACCAAATCCGGCGAGACTGTCGTGATGAGTTGGGACTCGCCGGGCGAGAAGAACGTCGTCGCGACCGGCACGTACAACGAGACGTACAGTGGGACCGATGCCGTGACCGTCGACGTCGTCGAACAGAACGGCCCGGTCGCGGACATGACCATCAACCCCCAGTGTGCCGCCGACCGGGACTACCTCTGTGGGCCTGTCACCGGGAACACGAAAGACCCGATCGGGTTTTCCAGTTCGAGCAAACCCGGTGGCGGCGACATCGTCTCGTACACGTGGACCATCAACGGCTCGCTGGCCTCCAACCAGAAGAGCTTCTCGGACACTTTCAGCGAGGGCACCTACAACGCGACGCTCACGGTGGAAGACGAGTTCGGCAAGACGGACTCAACGAATCGGACCTTCGAGGTGGTCGCAGACGGCACCGACATGCAAGTCTCCCTCAGTAGTAATCTCACCGAGCTCTGCTCCGACAACCCCGACGACTGCACCTGGGACGCTAATGCGAACGAGTTGACTATCATTAAGGACAAACGAACCACGTTCGGCGTGAGCGTGTCCGGGCTGCCCGAGAATCCCGACAACGTCGAGTGGGACATCCCCTGGATCGCCAAGGGCGGCGAACAAGGCCGGACCGGCTTAACCCAGTCTATCACCTGGAACGACTACGGGTCCGGGACGGTCAACATCCGGTACTACGACCGGGACCAATCCGGGGATTTGGTCGAAGAGGTGGAAACCATCTCGGTGAACGTCATCGAGGGAGGCAACGTCCCCCCGAACGTGACAATCGAGAAGATAACGGCCATCTGTGGTGCCGGCGGAACCCGAATCTCGGATACTGACTGTACCAAGACGGCCGGTATCAACGTCACCTACACGGTCTGGGATACCGACAAGACCGGCAAGCTGACGCTCAACGGCCACCTCTCGCCCGAGGGCAGCCACCCGATCGCCGACAAGACTGTCTCGCCGTACGAGACGACCTACACCACCCAGCCCATCCCCGTCTCCGCGGACGGCGAGCACCAGTTCCGGCTCACTGTCGACGACACACGCTCGGTCTCGCGGGCAAAGGACACGGTCTTCATTGCGAACGCCACCGGCGGTGGCAGTACCGGTACCGGTGGAGTCGTCGTCGATGGCAAGTGGTCGATGGACGTGGAGATAGAGAGTCTTGCTTCCGGCGCAGAGGCCGCCACGACAGTCGCATGCGAGACGCCGAACGGCTCGTCGAAGTGTCCCGGCAAGCAAGTCGAAGTGAACTGGGGCGACGGGTCGAGTCCAGAGACCCTCACCAGCAACTACACGAGCGGGTCGAACACCTGGGACACGACCCACGTCTACTCAGGCGATAGCAACCCGACGGTCTCCGTGGTCGTCCTCGACCAGTCGGGCGGGGCCGTCACGACGATGCAGCGCTACCTCGACCTCGGCACGATCGCCGTCTTCCGCAACTGGAAGTTCGACAAATACGTCACGTGGAACGAGCCGAATCCCCTGCCTAGCCCTGACTCCGGTACCGAGTACCTCGACAACGAGTCGATCGAGGAGCCCTACGGCGGCTACACCTGGGTCGACAACACGAACTTCTCCATCAAGAACGACGACTGGATTCAGGTCGTCCAGACGCGGACTGACTACTACTGGACCGGTCAGTACACGTATGGCACGGTCGCGCCGTATTGCGGAGACAACTGCAGATGGGTTCTCGTCGAACGAAATGCCCGGACCGTCCGCGGAAGCTTGCAGTATACTGATTGGTTCGACACCAAGCAATCCGGCCTGACGTACGAACTCCTCGAGACGGGCGAGAACGTCATCGGTTCGGCGACGTACTACGTCGAATCGACGATTAGCGACGACAGCTGGTACGCTGACGAGTGTCCCACTGGCCCCGTTACGTGTACCCTCACCGAGAGCGGCTCGGGAACCGACTACAGGTACAACGTCTATAGCGTCTACAACCAGAACAAGTACCGGAAGCAGACGGGGGACAAGGACTGGATGGTCCAGAAGTACTGGACGACCGTCTCGGAACGATGGGTCACCGTGGAGAACGTCCAATGAAACCCACCACGCGCCCAGCCGATGGACTCTCTCGGCGCAGTCACGCCGTGGGGACGCTGAAGCGTCCGCGCGCCTGCCAGCGGGGAGGGGAGCACGGTCCATGACTCGAGATCCACCCGACATCACCGGTTTGCTGAACAGATTTATCAACGTGCCCGAAAACCTCCAGGATACCTTGAGCCACACTGATCGCGGCCTCTCGCTGGGAACCGCGGCGGCACTCGGCATCGCTGCACTCGTGATCGTCGTCGCCCTTGTCTTCCTCGGTGCCGCGGCTTTCGGCGGCAACGGCGGCCCTGTCGATGCCGGCAACGAGACGACGACGGTACCGCCAACGAGCACACATAACCCGACGACGACGCAGAACCCGACGACTATTGACGCGACCAAGTCGACGCCGACCCAGACGCCCGGGCGGAATCTCGAGCGCTTCACGGGCCGTTTCGTGACGCGCCTCGAGGCCGAGAACGACGCTCTGGAGGTGATCGACGTGGCCGTCCGAAACAACACCGTCTACGTGACGACGAACGGGCCAGCCCAGGGCGGCCCGGCCGTCGCGACGGCCGGCGACATGGCCAACGCCTTCACGGACGCGATGACGCCGGTGTGGGAAGACGAGTCGAGCGAGCTCGGCATCGATCACGCCGTCGTCCAGCTCTACAACGAGACCGACTACCACTGGTTCACCTACCGCATCGAGGAGAGTTGGGCTTACCGCTACCACACTGGGGACATCGACATCTCAAAGATAACCAGCATGATCGCACGAACCTCACACGACGGCAAAACCGAGGAGTTTCTCGACACGGCGACATTCCGACAGAACGTCTCGGGGATCGACGGCGTCGAGGTGCGCTCCCTGGAACAGTACGGTGGGTCGTACTTTCTGGCCCTGGAGATGGACGACTACGCTGGTGAGGACTACAATCAGACCATCTTCGAAATCTCGGAGGCGCTCCACCAGGACCGGAATACGATGGGAAAGATCCTTACTCTCCAGTATATCGTCTACGCGGAGAACGGATCGGCTCTCTTCTCCAACGATTTCGACACTGGCTGGGCCGACTTCTGGCGCGAGGGAGAAATCCCAGAAGAGGAGTATCGAACCGCCCTGGTCTGGAATAACTACGACGCCACACAGATCCCCGGCGGCATCGGCTCGATGCTGACCCGGATCCAGCCCTTCCCCGCCGAGGGCCCTGGCGAGTAGCCACCCGGGCTTCTCGACGCGATCACTCTGCCTCCGGAAGGATGGCAATCCTCAACGTGCCCGGCTCGGAAACCGCACCACTCCCGACCGACCAGAAGGCGCTGCTCACCACCCGCGTTACCAGGGCCTCGAGACCGAGAGGACAACTGTTAGGGTCGCCGGCGCCGATCCTCCGGCCATGACCGACGACGTCGACCCGGCCGACCTGGCAGCGAGGGTCCGCGAGGGCGATCTCCGGCTCTACGAACTCGAGGAGCACGCCGACCCAGAGACGGCCGCGGCCGCCCGGCGCTACCTGCTCGCCGCCGAAACCGGCGCCGACCTCGAGGCGGTCGCATCGGCTGCATTCGACGCAGCCGAGGCCGAGGCCAACATCGAGAACATGGCCGGGGCCGCCCAGATTCCTATGGGCGTCGCCGGCCCGGTTGCTGTCGACGGCGGGGCGGCCAAGGGCGAGTACTACCTCCCGATGGCAACCACCGAGGGCGCCCTCGTCGCGAGCGTCAACCGCGGGCTCTCGGCGATCCGTCGGGCCGGCGGCGCGTCTGCGAGAGTGACAAACTCGGGGATGACGCGGGCCCCAGTGTTCAGGGTGGCCGGCGTGGCTGCGGCCCAGCGGGTCGTCGAGTGGGTCGAGGACAACCTCGCGACCCTCCGAGAGGCCGCCGAGTCCACGACAAGCCACGGGGAATTGCTCGCGGTCGACCCCTATGTCGTCGGCGACAACGTCTTCCTCCGGTTCGTCTACGACACGAAGGACGCGATGGGGATGAACATGGCTACCATCGCGACCAAAGAGGCCGCTGGGGTCCTGGAGGCGGAGACGTCGGCCGAACTGGTCGCCCTCTCTGGCAATCTCTGTAGCGACAAGAAACCCGCCGCGATCAATGCCGTCGAGGGCCGGGGCCGGTCGGTCACCGCCGACGTCGTCCTCCCCCGGGACCTGATCGAGGAGACGCTCAAGACCACACCGGCGGCGATGGCCGAGGGTAACACGCGGAAGAACCTCGTCGGGAGCGCCAAGGCCGCGAGCCTGGGATTCAACGCCCACGCCGCAAACACTGTCGCCGCGGTCTACCTCGCGACCGGGCAGGACGCCGCCCAGGTGGTGGAAGGGGCCAATGCCATCACCACGATGGACGTCCGAGAGGAGGGCCTCTACGCGAGCATCTCTCTGGCGTCCCTCGAGGTCGGGACGGTCGGGGGCGGCACCGGCCTCCCCACGCAGTCCGAGGCCCTGGATGTCCTGGGGCTCGGCGGGGGCGGGAACCCGCCGGGGGCGAACGCCGACGCCCTCGCCGAGGTCATCGCCGTTGGAGCACTGGCCGGCGAACTCTCGCTGGTGGCGGCCTTCACCGCACGCCACCTCGCTGGTGCCCACGAGGAACACGGGCGGTAGCAAACCTGCTGTACGGACGGTAGCAAATCTGCGGTAGCGAACCTCGACCCGGGGAAGAGAAGAATATCCGTCACCGATTGCGGTCCGACACCGACACCGGTTCACAGGTCACGGGAGAGCCTGGTCCTTGTGTAGACGTTCGGATTCGACCAATAGAAGCCCTCTACCGCAGACAGGCAGAAAGGCTTGCCCTCGTTCTCGAACGAAAATGTGCCTGCAACCGCAGACAGCCAGAAAGCCCTCACCTCGCTCTCGAACGGAGATCGGACCGCAACCGCAGACAGCCAGAAAG
>JAZKTI010000116.1:0-8001 GCA_036625635.1 Haloarculaceae archaeon | reverse complement strand
GAACTCGTTCTCTCGGCGAACGAAGTGAGCCGGTGAGCCGCCTCCCCGCTCGCGTTTACCTGGTTGCGGCCCTATCCGAGCGAAGCGAGGATATCCGCCACAGCAACCGCGAGCGAGGTGAGGGCGTTCTGGCTGTCTGGGGGTGGCAAAAGGTCTCCATTCGAGCGCGAGGTGAGGGCGTTCTGGCTGTTTACGAACGCGGTCACGTCGTCGTTCGAGTTCGAGGTGAGGGCGTTCTGGCCGTTTGCATCAGCGGTTCCATTCGAGAACGAGGTGACCACGGTCAGGCACAGGGTCTAGCGTAACTCAGCGTTCACATGCTTGGCCGTTCACCGAGAGCATCTCGGCTAAAACACTGCTGATCGGTGCCACGAGAGGCTCACCCCGAAGTCCCAGTTCACGACAGCGCGACCCACCACGCTACCCCAGAAACATTCGGAGGCCGTCGAAGACGACCAGGAAGTAATAGAGCTGGACGAGACCAGCGACGACGAGGGCGACACCACCGAGTCGGGAGACGAGACGGGTGTTGGCCGAGAGTCGCCCGAGCAACGCCCCCCGGCCGATCGCCGCCGCGATTGTGACCCCGATCATCAGGAGACTCATCCCGAGGGCGTAGGACCCGACGAGGGCCAGCGCACCGACCGGGCCGCTCGCGAGCGCGAGCGAGACGAGGCCGACGAAGAGGCCCGCAGTACACCCGGCAGCAGCGGCCGCATAGACCACCCCGAAGGCGAAGTAGCCCATCGGGCCGCGCCGCCGCTCGGGCAGCGGGATGTGGATTGCGCTTGTATCGAGTCGTCCGGACGCCATCGCGAGTCCGAGGAGGATCATGATGACCCCGACGACGAGTTCCAGGACGCTCACGTCCCGGAGCACGCTGGTCCCGAGGGCAAAGACGACGCCCGCAAGCACCGCGTAGACCGTAAAGAAGCCCAGGCTCGTCACGACCCCGACGGTGACCGCGCGGCGGAGACGCGACGGCGACGGCAGGCTCGGCGGTGCCCTCGTCTGTCTCCCGCCGTCGGCTGCTGTTGCACCTTGCCCAGTCTGCCCGGAAACCCCGTTTCCGTTCCCGCGACCCAGGTAGAAGGCGACGTACCCCGGCAACAGCGGAAAGGCACACGGAGCGAGGAACGTCCCGACGCCGAGGCTGAAGGCGAAGCCGAGTCGGAGCGTCTCGATCTCGCTCACTCCCGGGCCTCCCGGACGGCGGACCGGATCGAGTCGGCCGACGCGAGGCCGGCGTGGCGCCACACCTCGGCCCCCTCGGCGTCCAGGACCACCAGGACCGGGACGCGAGTGACGCCGTACGTCTCGAAGGCCAGCAACTCTGGATCCATCGCGACCGGCCAGGACCCCTCGTAGTCTCGCCAGAACGACGCGATGGCTTCGCGATCGGTCTCGCGGGTCACCGACCGGAGCCGGAGGTCGTCGAACTCGCCCTCGATCGTCCGGAGGTGGTCCATCTGGGGTTTGCAGGGGGCACACCAGGTCGCGAAGAAGTCCAGCAGGACCGGCGAGCCGGGTGGGTCGAGGCCGATATTGCCGCCCGGGGACCCTCCGACGGCGAGGGTGTCGAGGCGGAGGGTGTCGGAATTGCCCGCCCGGGAGCCATTGCCGTCGGGGCTGGTCGATATTCCGTCGTCGTTTCCACTGGTGGCGCTGGACCCCTTGCCATCCCCGTTGGGGTCGGGACTGCTCGAACAGCCTGCAAGGGCGAGGCTCGCTGCCGCGGCGCTCCCGAGGACGGACCGTCGGGAGTAGTGCTGCATATACGACCCAGGGATCGAACCGTGATTAGGCGTGTGGCGGGTGTGACACCGCTGCACACAACCACATACCCCCTATCGGACAGTGGGGCATATCGAGTGGCATGCGACGGCGGGCCTACCTTGCGGGCATCGGGACCGCCCTGACAGCCCTGGCGGGCTGTCTGGGGACCGATCGGCCCGCCGACGGCGAAGTTGCCGGGCCGGGTGGACCCCCCTCGGAGCGTGCCCGAGTTGGCGATTCCGGGACCGTGACCGTGGACGATGGCACATCGGGAACGAGGGCCCCCGGCCCCAGCGAGGGGGTGCCGCATCTCGACGAGGTGGATCTTCCCCTCGAGGGCAGCGCGCTCACCTACGCAACCGGAAAGGACACCATCCCGGCCATCACCGACCCGGCCTTCGGACGGGACTGGGCCGGGGTGACCATCCCGGACTACGCCGGTGAGGCGGCGAAACCGCGCCTCGAGCCGACCGACGAGGTGATCGGCGTCGTCCGCCAGGGGTCGGCGCGGGCGTACCCCTTGCTCGTCCTGTCCGAACACGAGGTCGTCAACGACACGTTCTATGGCCCGCTCCTGGTCACCTACTGTCCCCTCTGTGGCGCGGGCGTGACCGCCATCCGCCGAGTTGGCGGGGAAGCGACAGTCTTCGGGGTATCGGGCAAGCTCTGGAAGTCGGACCTGGTCATGTACGACGACCTGACCGGGAGCTACTGGAGTCAGATCCTCGCGACGGCCGTACGCGGGCCGGCCACCGGCGCGAGCCTCGACCTCGTCCCATCCACGCTCACGACCTGGGGAGCCTGGCGGGCCACCCACCCCGAGACGCGCGTCCTCCGGCCGCCACCCGAATCCGAAACGATCACCGGACGGACTCTGGGATCCTACGTCGGCGATCCGTACGCCGCCTACGAGGAGAGTCGCCTCATCGGCGTGACGGGTGAGCGCGCGACCGACACTCGCCTGCACCCCAAGGCGCGGGTCCTCGGCATACCCGACGGCGACGGGGTCGCGAAGGCGTATCCGATGGACACCGTTCGCGCGGCCGGCGGCGTGGTCAACGACGCCGTCGGGAGTCGACCCGTCGTCGTCGCCACCGGACCCGGGGACGCCCTCGTCGGGTACGATCGGCTGGTGGGTGGGTCCGTCCTGCGATTCGCCGCCGGGAATGAGCGATACCTCACCGCCGGCGGGAGTCGGTGGGGGCGACTCACCGGCGATGCCGTCGACGGACCGCACGAGGGCACCACACTGCGTGCGGCCAACGCCCGCCCGCCGATGTACTGGTTCGCGTGGCTGGGTTTCCACCCGGAAACGACTATTTTCGAGGCGTGAATGCCGACCAAGACCCCCAGGAATCTGACCCGAACCGACGTGACCTGAAGCGACGTGGACCGCAGAACCGTGACCTGCTGAGATCCGTGGAGCCAACACGTGACCAGCGAGCCATTGCCAGCCGGCTTGGCACCCGATGAGCGGTTTTTGTACTGCGACGCGTGACACCACCCCTCCACCCGACGCCGGGTCGACCCGAGGGTGGAACGTAGTCTTTTAATCTGGCGCCACCAGTGATCGACACGAATGGCTCGGAATCCCGCCCTGGCTATGAGCGGGGTCACCGCTGCGGTGGTCTCGCTGGCGAGCCTCCTGCTCGCGACCATGCTCTCGCCGTCCTTCGCGTGGACCGCCAACGCGCTCTCGAACCTGGGGGTGCCCGGGACCGAGGCGGGAACCCGGACGACGGCCTTCCTGTTCAATTGGGGCCTGGTCGCGGGCGCGCTGTTGGGACTTGTCTTCGCGTACTACCTCTGGACGCAGGTCGAGACCCGCGGCAAGCGCGTCGTCAGCGTGCTCCTGGCCGCTACGCTGCTCTCAATGGGTGCCATCGGCGTCTTCCCCCAGGGAACTGCCCTCCACGTCCCCGTCGCGGTCGCCTTCTTCGTCCTCGTCACTGTGACCATCTGGGCTGACGCCGTCGTCGTGGGCGGGACCGAGGAGGGGCTGCGCGGGGCGGTCGCTACCTGGCTCGGCGCGGCCAACGTCGGCGCCTGGGTGGTCTGGGCTGCCACCGGACCGATCCGTCGGCCGGGGTTGGCGCTACCGGAGATCGTCGGCGCGCTCGTGTTCGCGATCTGGATCGTGTCGACGGCCATCCGGTTGTCGCGGTGGGACTCCGCCGTCGACTCCTCGCCAGCGCATTGAACCCGGCGATTCCGGTATCCGGTCCAGCGACGACGACCTCGTCGCCGGCCTCGAAGGTGACCGTCGCCTCGAGGTCGGTAATGAGCGCGTCGTCGCGCTCGCCCGCCACGACTGTGCAACCGGTCTCGGCGCGGAGGGGCCCGCCTGCGAGGGTCTGCCCGGCCAGGTCGCCGACGTCTATGCGGACGACCTCGACCTGCTGGTCGTACGTGATGCCGTCCTCCTCGAGGATCGTCGAGGCCAGCAGCCGACCGCTGACCGTCGATAGCGAGAGGGCGTAGTCTGCGCCGGCCCGGTACAGCTTCCGGACGCTGTCGACGTCGTTCGCCCGGGGAACGATGTCGACATCGGGTGCGAGCTGGCAGGTCTGGAGTGCCACCGACGCGTTGGTCTCGTCGTCCAGATCACAGACGACCGGCCGAGTCCCGGCGACGCCAGCTCCCTCGAGGACCACGCTCAGCTCCGGGTCGCCGTGGGCGACGGGCAGGTCCTCCTCGTGGAGGTCGATCGCCACGTCCCGGTCCGCTTCGACGGTGGGGGTCCTCTCCGGCCGGTGTCGTATCGACGCCGGGCGGGGCGTTATCGTCTCCGGGAGGGAGGTGGCTTATCGCTCCCGTTCCGGTCCCGGCCGGTCGGTGGGCCGGCGGTCTCGTCACGCCGAGAGGCAGTCGCGAAGTGGGACCATCAGGCTGCAGAACGGCCAGCAGTGGAGAAGACGGGCCTCGGAATCCCAGAACCTTGAAACCCGTTCGCCGCGACAACCCAGTATGACCGCCCGGACCGCCGTCGTTCTCGCCGCGGGCGAGGGCACTCGTCTCCGGCCTCTCACCCGGAACCGCCCGAAACCGATGCTCCCAGCCGCCAACAGGCCAATTCTCGAACACGTCCTCGACGCCCTCGTCGACGCCGGAATCGACCGGATCGCGATCGTCGTCGGCTACCATCGCGAACGCGTCCAGGAGTACTTCGGCCCATCCTACCGGGACGTGCCCCTCGAGTACGTCCTCCAGGCGAAGCAACTCGGCAGCGGCCACGCGCTCCTCCAGGCCCGCGACGTCGTCGATGGCTCCCTGATCGTCGTCAACGGCGACCGGATCATCGAGCCCGATGCCGTTGCCCAGGTGAGCGAGGCCCACGAGTCCGGACCTGCCCCCGCCGCGATGGCCTACATCGAGCGTCCCAGCGCGCGGAACTACGGGGCGGTGACCGTCCAGGACCGCCTGATCGAGGACATCGTCGAGAAGCCCGAGAGCGACGCCTATCGCCTCATCAACGCGGGCATCTACGCCTTCGGGCCGGACGTGTTCGACCGGATCGAGGCGACCGAGCGGGAGGCGGGGGAACTCGGCCTGCCCGACACCATCGCCCACATTCTCGACCGGGAGCGAGTCCGGGCCGTGAAGATCGGCGGGATGTGGGTGGACGCGACCTTCCCGTGGGACCTCCTCGAGGTGGCCTCGGAGGTGCTCGTCCGTGGGCGGGTTCCCGAACCGCAGCGTCGCGAGGGCGTCTGGATCGACGAGAACGCGGTGGTCAGCAACGAGGCGGTCCTCCAGCCGCCCGTCGTCGTCGGGCCGGATTGCGAGGTCGGTGCCGGTGTGGTGCTTGGCCCGACCACCGCACTCGGCCGGAACGTCACCGTCGGGGCCAACGCCACGATCGAACGGGCAGTCCTCGACGACGACGTCCGCGTTGACCCCGGCGCGACCGTCATCGACGCCGTCCTCGGCCAGGCCGTCGCGCTCGGGGCCGGCGTCGTCGTCCCCGGCGGCCCGGGGGACGTCCGCGTGGGACGCGAGATCCACGAGGACCAGCCCCTCGGGGCGGTCATGGCCGACCGGGCGACCGCCGAGGGCTGTGTCAGCCTCGCACCGGGGACGCTCGTCGGCCCGAGCGCGACGATCCGGACCGGCGTCGTCGCGAGTGGAACCGTCCCCGAGGGTGCGGAGGTGGTCCGCTGATGTGCGGGATCATCGGCGCCGTCGGCCGCGGCGACGAGACCCTCGACACCCTCGTGCACGGTCTCTCGAAACTCGAGTACCGCGGCTACGACTCCGCGGGCGTGGCGTTGACTGGCTCGGATAGTGGTGTCGACACCTGCAAGACAGAAGGCAAGATCGACGCTCTCCGGGCGAAGCTCGAGAATCGTTCACCTGCCGGCAAGGTCGGCATCGGCCACACGCGCTGGTCGACGCACGGGCCGCCCTCCGACGAGAATGCCCACCCGCACGGGGACTGCACCGGTCGGGTGGCGGTGGTCCACAACGGCATCATCGAGAACTACGGTCGCCTTCGGGACGAACTCGTCGCCGCCGGCCACGAGTTCGAGAGCGACACCGACACCGAGGTCGTCCCGCACCTCATCGAGGACGCGCTCGCCGACGGCACCGAGCCGGAGGCGGCGGTCCGGTCGGCCGTGGAGCAACTGGCGGGAAGCTACGCGCTTGCGGTCGTCATGGAGGGTACCGAGGCGGTCTTCGCCGCGCGGAACGACTCCCCGCTCGTGATCGGCGAGGACCCCGAGCGTGGCGCCTGCTACCTGGCGAGCGACGTCCCCGCGTTCCGTGACTACACCGACATCGTGGTCTACCTCGACGACGGCGAGTTCGCCCGCCTGGACGGCGACGGCTGGACGGTCACCGACGCCGACGGCGATCCCGTCGAGAAGGCCGTCGAGACCGTCGACTGGGACCCGGAAGACACCGGCAAGAGCGGGTACGACCACTTCATGCTCAAGGAGATCCACGAGCAGCCCCGCGCGCTCCGCCAGTGCCTCCGGGGCCGGGTCGACGAACTCCAGGGATCCGTCGACGTCGGCGACCTCGCCGGCCTCTCGCCGCCGGCGGTCCAGCTCGTGGCCGCGGGCACCTCCTACCACGCCAGCCTCTACGCCGCGGGACTGTTCCAGACCGTCGGCATCCCCGCCCAGGCCTTCCTCTCCCACGAGTACGCCATCTCGCCGCCACCGATCGGCGACGCGCTGGTCGTCGGCGTGAGCCAGAGCGGCGAGACCGCCGACACCCTCGCGGCACTCCGGGAGGCCGACCGCCGGGGGGCCCGCACGCTCGCCGTGACGAATACGGTCGGCTCGACGGCCGAGCGCGAGGCCGACCACGTCTTCCACGTCCGCGCTGGCCCGGAGATCGGCGTCGCCGCGACGAAGACCTTCGCCGCCCAGCAGGTCGCGCTGAATTTGCTGACGCTGGCCTTCGCCCCTGCGGGTGACACCCGCGAGGTCGTCGGCGCCCTGCGAGACCTGCCGGGGAACGTCCAGGCGCTCCTCGACGACTCGAACGCCGCAGCGGTGGCCGAGGAGTACGTGGGATCGAACGCGTACTTCTTCATCGGCCGGGGCTACCACCACCCCGTCGCGCTCGAGGGGGCGCTGAAGATGAAGGAGATCACCTACGAGCACGCCGAGGGCTTCGCCGCCGGGGAACTCAAGCACGGGACGCTGGCGCTCGTGACCGAGGACACGCCGGTGTTCGCGGTGGTGACGGGTGGTGGGGAGGCGGCCCGCAAGACCGTCGGGAACGTCAAGGAGGTCGAGGCGCGGGACGCGCCCGTGGTGGCGGTGACCGACGGCGTGAGCGACGTCGGGCGATATGCGGACGCCGTGCTCGAGATTCCCGAGACGCACCCACGAGCGGCGGCGGTCCTGGCGAACGTGCAGTTGCAGCTCGTGGCGTATCACACGGCGGCGGAGCTTGGGCGGAGTATCGACAAGCCCCGGAATCTGGCCAAGAGTGTTACTGTGGAGTGAACGGACTCCCCGGTTTGGGGTCGGTTCGCGAGAGCAGTATTTGGGCGCGTTTATATGCTCGAATTCCGACGGCAGAGGGCCTGAATCAGGATCGGGGTGGAAAGCCCTCGGCCCGCTCGCAGGAGCCGCTTGGACCGCTTCCACAGACAGCCAGAAAGCCCTCGGCCCGCTCGCAGGAGCCGCTTGGACCGCTTCCACAGACAGCCAGAAAGCCCTCGGCCCGCTCGTGCGCTCTGAGCGACATATCCTCCCTCGCTTCGCT
>JAZKTI010000115.1:0-8032 GCA_036625635.1 Haloarculaceae archaeon | reverse complement strand
GACACTGGCAATATCCCCCCTTCTGACTCTCATTCGTGGTCCGGATAGTCGCCGAGCTGTTCGTTTGCTTCAGTTGAGACATCACCCCACTCGGTGTTTGTCTCGGCTGCGTGGGCAGCGTTCTCCTGGTATGCCTCTGCTAGCTCTGTTTCTGTGGGCTCCATCCGGTCATCGATCGCCTCTTGGAGGAGCTGAGAGAGGTTGATTCCTGCTTCATTCACCCACTCCGACTGGTCTTCCCGGATCGTGACGTTCTTCCGTTCCATAGTAGTGTGTACTTAGTGTGTATGAATAAGTCTGGCGGCACGGGTGACTTCTCTCGGAACCTGTCGTATCGCCAGTCAAACACCGCAAACGATGTCTCTGGGATCACCGTAACCGACCGTCAGCCTAATCGCCAGACAGCACGGGGATTAAACGGATTCTGTGAAGCAGTGTAACGAATTCCCGGCGAGTCCATTCCTTCGGTCACTTCGTTCCCTCAGTCTTTCCCTCGCCGACTTCTCGTTCGCTCCGCTCACGAGAATCCCGGCGAGTCCGCCCCCCCACATCCGCCACGGTCGAGGGGCCTCGAACGCCACCTCCGTATCCACGTGTTGAACCCCGAAAGAACTCGTCGCGAGCGTTGACGGCGGTCGTGGCTGGCCTCCTCGATTGGGGTTTCTCGACTCCGGGGCAGGGGAGACCCTCACTCGGTCATTGGCCCGGAGTCGACTCATTTCGTGATGGCGTCGCGTCTATCGAGAATTGAGGTGCCTCGAAAACCGACAAGTTGCTACCTCTTCCAGACGCTGTTGACTATACGGTCTAGCCCGGTCACCACTCGCACTCGCCACGCTAACGGGAATACGAGGCCTGCCTCGGGGTGTCGTTGCCGCCAACTGCATGGAGTAGCCGTCGATCAATCTGGCTCTTCACTGCCATCCAGCAGGGTCGAAATGATGAGTCGATTGATTGCTCGTCGTAAGAGACCACTGGCCGCCGGTTGGGAGATATCCAGCTCGTCGGCGACGTCGCTCAGCGTTGCGTTTCGTGGGTCTTCGAAGTAGCCCGTTTCGAAGGCGACGAGGAGTGCTTCTCGTTGGCTGTCCGTCAACCCAGCGTCCGTGTTTCCGATACTGGCGTATTCGTTCACGCGCAGTAATTCGATATCGACGTCGTTTTCCTGGGCGTAGTCCCAGACGTGTGCCAGGTCCGTTCGTTCGGGCATCCATATCGTGAAGATCCAGGCGCTTCCGTCGTTTTCCATATCGAGGATGACGCCGTTCGCGGCCGAAATCACCGACGAGATGACCTTCGCTTCGTCCGTGTACTCGAAACTGTAGATTGCCTCCCCGTCTCGGGTTTCGAGGACTCGTTCGAACCCACCGATGGTACTGTCGGTCCGCAATCCGTCTTCGAACTCGTGGAAATCGGACGACTCGACGTGATAGAAGAACGTTCCCGACGTCGGATCGGTTCCTGCCTCCGACACCGACCTGACGGTCGAACTTCGGTCGTGAGCTACCGTCTCGGTGAGCACGATGTCGGGGTGTTTGACGCGGACGACCGCCTTGACGTCGGCCATTGTTCTCTCGGTTGGGTCGTGTACTAATCTCCGCCTTCGGGTCTCTTGAGCCGATTGGTGCCGGCGACACTGCGACGCTTGCGAGCGGGGATTGAACAGTGGTCCTCGGGTGGCTTAACCGAGTCGGTTCGTCGGAGTTCCTGCACCTGGATCGGGGGGTCGGGATCCGAGGCGGTCGGTGCGACCCGTCTTCGTCACGTCGACACGCTCACTCCTCTACGTTGTCCCTGGCGTGAATCTTGGCCTGTTCACGAGCGCTGGGATTGACTGACTCTTTGAACGGAACCTTCGCCAGTGTCGCATAGACGGGCTCGCCGGGCTCCTCGGCGTACTCCTCGGGGAGGTGGACGGCGAACTCCAGGTCGAGGTCCGCGTCGTATATCGAGTCGTCGAGCGGCACGTCGGTCGCGGCCTGCAGTGTATCCGCTGGCACGAATCCGAGGGCGATGTTGGCCTCGAGGTCCGGATTCCACCCCGCCGACGTCAGGTAGCCACACTCCTCGCCCGTCTCCGGGTCCGAGATGAGCCAGTAGTCCGAGGCCCACTCGAGGATCGGGTCGCCTGCCATCTTCAGCCCGACCAGTTTGTGCGTGAACGGGAACTCGCCGTTTTCGATGGCCTGCTTCTGGCGTTCCAGTTCGGCCTTGCCGACGTAGTCCGCGTCCCTGTCGTCGGGAACCTGGTAGCCGAGATTGACCTGGAACGGCGACGTCTCGTGGTCCATGTCCTGCCCCAACGACAGGATTCCGGCAGCGATCCGTCGACGTCCGTCGACAGGCGTCGCGGCACCGCCGTGGTCTTTGACCGTTTCGAGGACCGGGTTCCACACTGCTTCGGCGTTCGTCGTCGCCTCGCGGACGTATATCTCGAACCCCGCCTCACCGGAGAAGCCAGTCTGACTCACCAACACCGGGACGTCGTCAATCGTCGCTTCCAACAGTCCGTAGTACGGCACGTCTTCGAGCGGGTCGTCGATGAGTGACTCGATCACGGCGGGCGATTTCGGGCCCTGAACTTGCATCGGCGAGACGTCAATCTCGTCGACGTCGACCGCGAAGTCGTTCCCGACCGTGACCCCTTGCAACCACTGCAGGAGGTCCGAATCGGCGATGGAGAACCAGAACTCGTCGTCGTCGGGTCGCAACAGGACGAAGTCGTTGAGGATCCCGCCGTCCTCGTTGCAGCAGATGGCGTACTTGCCACGCATCGGCTCGATGTCGGTCGCGTCCCGCGTGATGACGTAGTCGACGAACGCCTCGGCGTCGGGTCCCTCGACGCGAATCTGGCGCTCGACCGCGACGTCCCACAGCGCGACGTGCTTGGTCAGCAGATCGTACTCGGCTTCCGACCCGCCGTCTTCGGGCTCGATGAACGCCCGCGGGTGGTACATGTGGTTGTACACCGTCGCCTCGTGACAGCCTTCCTCGACGGAGAGGTGCCAGAACGGTGACTTCCGGACCCGGGTCGAGATCACGAGATCGACGTCCGCGTCGCCCGTTTGACGGAGGTTCCTGGGCACGGTCCGATCCGATTGGTCGACGCTGGAGTGGTTCGGGTGGGATTGATTACTCGACATGGGCACTCTATTGCGGGCGTTCGACGCGATGGTTGACCAGCCTTGCCCAGAGACGCTCGACTCCATTCGCGTCGAACGGCGGGGTGATCCCGCCGGGGAGGTAGAAGTTCGATTCAATCGCCCGGTCTCGATCGTCGGCGTGGTTGTGCTGTGCCATACAACCCACAACGACCCGTGACCGCATTCCTCCCTAGCTTAATCGTATAATCCACTTATATCGGGGCTCGAAGATTTCGAGCGTTCCTGGGCCTCGGCCAGCGTGAATCGGTTTCACCGAACGTGAGTGCTGCGTTGAGGCGGCACAAACGGTTGTGAAGACGGTAGCGGAACTCGACAACGGACAGTTAGCGCTCGAAGACCAGCCCGTAGTGGTACGGCGGAAGATCGTGCTGTTCCGCCTGGGCAAGGTCAGCAGCGTCCTCTACGACAGCCTCCGTCTCCGCAGGAGACATCCGGAGATCCGTCGGCGGACCTCGTGGTTCGCCCGCCACGGTCGTTCTGGCTCGCGGCCGGTCGTGCCAGTTCAGGATAATGAGCCGACCGCCGGGACGGAGCGACGCCGTCGCCTGCCGGATGAAGCCCGCTATGTCATCGACACCGTGGACCGTGTTTGCGACCAGCACAACGTCGACACGCTCGGGGAGGTGCCGTGCCAGGACCCGCGCGTCACCGTGAATCGGCTCGATGGTCTCGATTTCCTGTTGGTCGGCGAGATGAGCGAGTTCCTCGAGCATCGCCTCGTCGAGATCGAGTGCGTAGACCCGAGCGGGGTCGGTGATCCTGGCCGCAGGGAGCGCGAAATATCCGTTCCCGCATGGCACTTCTGCGAGTGTGTCCCCGGCGGCAAGTCCGAGGGCCCGGAGCGTTGCACCAGGGCTCGGCCAGAGTTTGCTCCACCACTCCCAGTCTGGCTGCCCGGTATTCTGAAACGGCTGCATGGCCGGCGTTCATTGACGCCCACCCAAATATGGTTCACATCACCGATTGGGGGACGACACGGGAGTGACGTTCATCGAGGCCAGCCGCGAAGACATCGACGCGCGGCGGAGCAGGAATTCGCCTGTCCGGGCGAGTCTCTCCGACATTCTGCCGGGGCCGCCTCGAGTACCCGCCTTCGAGAGAAGCAGATCGCGCCGCACGTGCTCGGTCTCAGGTACGGGGAGGCGAAGCTCGTGTCCCGCGGCGAAGGACTCGCAATGATAGACCGGCACGACGATGCATCGCAGCCACACACCCTATTTCGGCACGACCAGGGGGGTCCCACAGCCTTTGCACTGGATCTCCCACTTATCGGTGTACTCCCAGAGCACGTCGTACCCTTTCCTGGGATCGCTTATTTCCACATGTCTAAAATCCTTGCCGCATTTGGCACATTCATCGAACGAGTTGATCGATTTTGCAATCATACTTCCCGTAAATTCCTACAGAAGTATAAACGTTTCTGGACAGCATTCGAGGGTTCCCGATCCAACATTCGAGCACCGTATCGAGTGGTGGAATCCAGGTATGTTCAGTTGGGACTCCGGGACTCGCGGCGCTGACAGCAGAGAGGGGAACACGCCCAGCCCGCGTAGCGCACGATGCCCTGCGAATCGTCTGCACGGTCGACTCACCTGGGTGAGATAGATCGCCGAAAAGGTGGTCAGTCAGCGAGCGTTTCACGGCCGCGGGGGTGGGGGATCTCACGGGGTGGGCACGGTCAAATCCCACGGGGTGGACACGGTCAAATCCCACGGGGTGGACACGGTCAAATCCCACGGGGTGGGCACGGTCAACACCGGTACTTCTCCGGCACCACTACCTTCAGATATGTCCCAAGCTACCTTCGAGATGTTCGAGGACACGGGCGGGAACTGGCGGTGGCGGCTCCTCCACGACAACGGCAACATCATCGCGGACTCCGGCGAAGGGTATGCAAGCCGGCAGAAGTGCGAACAGGGCCTCCAGAGCGTCAAGGCGAACGCCCCAGGGGCCGAGGTCCGCGTTCTCGATCACGACCCCGAGTAGAACCAGGCATCCCCGAGACAGCAGAGCGGCCCATCCTGCCGCTCCCCCTGTGACCGGGTCTATCGGGAGGACCCTTCGATTTAGTCCGGGGGGTGGGGCGGGAGGGCCGTGGCGGCCCGGTGGCGATCAACCGTGGCCCAGCACTCGGTGCGCCGATCGGACGAGGGCCAGCAGTCGTCGCTCTGGGAGAACAGGCCTGGTCAGCCCGGCCACCGACAGGTCGAACACCGGTCGCCCGCGTCCCGGTCGACCCGGTCGCGGATCTCGGCCCAGGTCCCCTCGACGGTCTCGCCGGCCGGGTCACGACCGCAACCCCGCGAGCCGATGAGGTGCCAGACGCCCGACGTTTTGTTCTTCACGGCCTGCATGCTCGGTTCGTCCGGCGGCGGCGCCATAGCTCCTCGGATAGCGCCGGAACGAGGACGGGGAGCGTGGAGGTGGCCGACGGCTGGGTTGGCCCACGCCGTCGCGACGCTTCAGGCCCGCCCCCGTTCCCGGTCGCTGTTGACGATCTCGTCGAAGCGCTCCTGGCTCACGTAGACGGGTTCGTAGTCGCCGCCGGCGTCGGTCAGCGTCCGGTAGAACACCCGGAGGTGGTTTCGGGAGCCGCGGATGAGGTTCTCGTAGACGGTGACGATGGGGTCCTCGTCGGCGCGGTCGATCCGCACCTGGATATCGTGCATGTTCTTCTCCTCGATGTGGCACCCGACCTTCAGGCTGGCCAGCTCCGACTCGCGGCCCCAGGCGACGGGCTCGTCGTGGAGGGCCTGCAACTCTTGATTCGTGAAGGTGCCGAGGCCGCCGGTGGCGGGCTCCTCGAGGTCGTACTTCTCGACGAGGCCCAGTATGGCGTCCATGTGGGTCTGCTCGGAGTCGCTGATGGTGTCGTGGCTCCGGAGGCTCCACGCGTCCGCAAGTGCGAGGTAGACGTCGCGGGCGACCCTCTCTTCCTCGCGCATCGAGAAGATGTCGGCACGCTCCGTCTCCGAGACGTCGCCCGTGGCCTGGGCGTCGAGCCACTTGCCGAGGGCCTCACTGGCGATCGACTCTCCCCGGGCTCCCTCGCTGGAGCCGATCCGCGCCGGTTCCGTGGGCGCCCCCTGGCCGAGGCACCCGGCGAGGGCGGTGCCGACCGCGAGGGTCGAGGCACCGATGAGGACCCCGCCTCTGTCCATGTAGCGGCTACACGCCGGTCCGCCGAGGGCCCGGCGGTATTTCTCTCTCGCTTGGAACGCCGCTGCCGTCTGAGCCGCCGGTAGGACCGGGTGTCATTTTCCCCGTCAGGAATACAATGTGCGACACCCTACTCGCGACCGCCGGAGCGGCCTGGTGGAGGAGCCCAGAACCGGCGGGCTGGCGGGGAGCTTCACCGTCGCAGGCGGAGGAGGAAGAGTGCCAGAGCGCCCGCCACCAGCGTCGCCCCGAGCCCGAACCCGGCTCCCTGGCCATCGGTCGCGGTCGACTGGGACGTCACGGGGGACTCGCTCGGCTCGGGGTTCGAGTTGTCCGTCGGCATCCGATCGGTCGACGTGGACCTCCTCGTCGACGCGTCGCCGGTGGCGGGCCCGCCTCCCTCGATGCGAGCCAGCTCCTCCAGTGTTCCGACCGTCGGCGCATTCACGACCCGGACGGCCGTATCGTTGCGCTGCAGGAAGAAGGCATCTCCGAACGCTCGTTCCTCGGGGATGACCCAGGTCCGATTCCCGTTGAGTTCGGCACCGTACGCGGCGAGGACGGTCCGGTAGGCCGTCTCGAACTCCCTCGCGTCCGTCGGGGTGTCCCAGACGGTGTGCCAGACGTAGCCCCGCTGTTCGCCGTTCCGGTAGAGGAGGAGCCGATCGGCCCCCCAACCGCTCGAGGGGACACTGGTGTAGTCGAAGCCATCGTACGGGGCTCTCGATTCCCGCAACTCCGTCGGCGGTACGGGGTCGGGATCCTGCAGGCTGGCTGCCCGCCAGAACATGAGGTAGATGGTCGCCTCACCGACCCGCTCCCGGGTCCGGAGGGACCAGTCCCCGGTCGATCTGTCGGGCACGTCGATGGACCGAACGGGGTCCCGGTTCCGGTGGATGACCTGTTCCGTCGAGTTCGGGAGGGCCCGGTGACGCTCGGTGACGGCGCTCCACCCCCGGTCGCGAACCAGGTCGTGGACCAGGGTGGCCCCGTCGGCGTACGGGTGTAACACGACGTAGGGGTAGGCGAGCCCCTCGGGGGCGCGGGAGCCGGCCCAGTTGCCGGGAGCCGAGAGGCAGTCCCAGGTCGCCTCGCACCGCTGTTCGTACAGGTGGTCCGCGTAGGCGGCCGCCCCCTCGACGAGGCCGTCCTTGGCGAGGCGCCCGTCGTGGGTTTCCGGTCGGTATCGCGGCGCGTCGAGGTCGAAGTGCTGGCCCTGGAGGGCGTGGAGAAGTTCGTGGGCGAGGACCGACTCGCTGACTGCCGGGGCTGCCTCCGACGCCGTGACGACGATGATTTCGTTCTCGAACCCCTCCTCGGCCGAGTAGGCGAGGATCGCCTCGCTCCCGAACCGGCGGATCGCGGTCCGGGCGCTGGTTTCTTCTCCGTGGAAGAAGACTGCCTCCCAGAACCCCTCCGAGACCGTGAACGAGTCCTGGAGTTGCTCGGAATCGACCGCCGGCGGAAGCGTTCCGTTGCGGAACCCGGTCCGGAACCGTTCGCGTGAGACGAACCGCAACGAGACGTTCGCCTCGAACTCGAGCCCCCGGAGTCGCTCGACCCGAGCCATCGTCCTGGCGAGGAACCGGGATCGTTCAGTCTCGTTCAACCCGTCGGCTTGCGTGACGTCGATGGATTCGTTGTACCAGTAGCCGTTCTCCCAACCCGGGAGATCATCGGGGGGATCAGGTGGGGCCTCCGACGCCGCG
>JAZKTI010000114.1:0-8057 GCA_036625635.1 Haloarculaceae archaeon | reverse complement strand
TAATGCTCTTCGAGCGAGGTGAGGGCTTTCAGGCTGTTTGCGGGTGCGCTTGCAGGTAATGCTCTTCGAGCGAGGTGAGGGCTTTCAGGCTGTTTGCGGGTGCGCTTGCAGTCAAAGCTCCTCGAGAGAGCGAGGTGAGGGCTTTCGAGCCGATTGTGATAGCGGGCCGCTCCCTACAGATTTCGAGCGTCGAACCATGGCCCGGTATTTCGGTTTCCAGACAGCCTGTTCGGTGAGCGGTCCCAACCGTGGGGCGATGCACCCTCCCAGCGCCGCTTGCTCCTCGCATGGACCACGTACCCGAGCCGGGGTCGGGGCCTTTTTCAGGAGGGGTGGCCCCGGATAGACTATGGACGAACCGCTCCTTGGACTTCTGGTCGGCGTCATCCAGGGGATCGTCGAGTGGCTCCCGGTCTCGAGCGAGGGCACGGTGAGTATCGTGCTGACGGGCCTGGACGTCGCGGCCGACGAGGCGACCTCGTTTGCCCTCGTGTTGCACGGCGGGACCGCGATCGCGGCGACAGTCTACTACCGGGACGTCCTTCGCGATCTCCTCCGGCGCGTTCCCGGGTGGCGACCGACGTCGGCCTTCGACGCGGCCTCCTCGGATCTCTCGTTTTACGCCCTCGCCACGCTCGCCTCGGGGATCACCGGGGTCGCGGGATACCTGGTCCTCGAGGAAGTCACGACCGCCCTCGCGGGTGGTGCGTTTCTGGCGCTCATCGGGGCGCTGCTCCTCGTCACTGGGGTCGTGCTCTGGGTCGGGGAGCGCGAGGCTGGGACGCACGACGACGATTCTGCTGGAGTCGGGGGCCCCGGGACGGCCGTCGTGACTGCGCGCTCGGAGCCGACAGCCACCGACGCGGTCCTCGTGGGACTCCTCCAGGGCGTCGCCGTACTGCCGGGCATTTCTCGATCCGGGACCACGGTCAGCGCGCTGCTCCTCCGGGGATACGAGGGGCCCGCAGCACTGCAGTTCTCGTTCGTCCTCTCGATTCCGGCGGCCTTCGGGGCCGGCCTCGTCGCGTACGTCCAATCCGGTCTCCCCGGGATCTCGCCACTGTCGGCGGGGCTCGCGCTCCTCGCGAGTGCCGTCGTCGGGTACGCGACCGTCGACGGCTTGACCCGGCTGGCCAGCCGCCTGGCGTTCTCGCGGATCTGTATCGGGTTCGGGGCGCTGGCCGTGGCGGGTGGCGTGCTGGTGATCGTCTGAAATGGGTGGTCGTCCCCGATCGTGTCAGGCGACGGGTGCGGCGTTCGGTGGGGCGACAAGCCCGCGTTTCTCGGCGCTGTGGTGTCATGAATCCCCGCCCAGAGTGCCAGAATAATTGTGTGAATACGAATTTATTAGTATCACCATGACGAAAGATCCGGCAATGTACGAGAAAGACGCGGCCTGGCCCGAGGACATGGACGCAGCAGAGCGCGTCCGTCACGTCGCACTGACGCGGACGTCGCCACGGAACGCTGGCTGGATCGCCGACGAAGCAGACGTATCGCGCGATACAGCCGTCAAGTACCTCACCCGGATGGTCGAGCAGGGTGATCTCGAAGTCATCGAGACGCGTCGCGGAGACGGCTACAAGCCGGACACCGTCACGCAGTTCCTCGATGAAGTCCGGCAGCTCGCGGAAGAACACACGCTCGACGAGTTGACCCACGAACTCGACGCGATCAGCGACGAAATTGATGCGTGGAAGGCCGACTACGACGTCGATTCGCTCGCAGGCCTCCGCCAAAGCATTGGCCGTGAGGACCTTGCTGGCGAGGAGCGACGTGAGCGACTCGACATCATCGAAGAGTGGGAGTACAACGTCGAGGTGCGTGAGGCGATCCAGCTCGCGATCAACCTCAAGCACTCCCTTCGGACGGTGGGTGGAGATTCGCCCTCGGGTGAATCCTCCGCGATGTCTCCACAGGAAGGGTAACACGGCGAATGCTTCTCTTGCTCGCAGGCGGTGGGGGATTCACCCGGCGTGAAGGGCTTGGGCGGATCAATAACCGAATGAAGAACGTGCCTGGGGCCGCGAAGGTGCGATACACACCCTCTCGGCTTCGCCCCCGGACGGTCCTTGCAGAGGTAGCTATGGAGATGTTCCTCGGCGATGCATTTCCACGACAACAAGGGAAACTGGCGGTGCTCTGGCGGCCTCGAGACGGGACCGACGTCCAGCGCGTCCAGTGGACCGACGACGTCGTGAGTCTCGGCTGGCACAAAGATAGGGACCATCCCGACCTGGGAACAACACATTTTCAGCTCGAATCCGGAGGTGAGGTCGTCCACGAACCGGGACGTATCGAAGTCAAAGCACCGTTGAGTTTTCTCGAACGCTGCCTCGATCGACTCCCCGAAAAACTGCGACAGAGGGCCGAGTACTGACAGCCTTTCGGCCACGCCGCCGGGAATCGGGCGACTCCGAGGAGGCACATCGTCAGGAGGCCCTCGACCGCCTCGACCGCCTCGACCGCTGGGAGGCTGGCGAGGCGGTCCCCCCACGTCGGCAACTTCCAGAACCCGAGCGAGCTCCGTGCGCTCCGCACCGAACGCCCATCGAACTGCGTCGAAGAACTGGCAATTCTCTGTTTTCGACGGCCCTCTAACCGTAGGGGACGTACGACCGCAGGCATCGGGGACGGACGCCCCGACCGTGACCTCGGATGCCTTCGGGCGGGCAGGCATTGGCCTGTCTGCCGGGGTCGGCCTGCTGCCGCTTCCACCGCAGCGAACCGAGCCTCGTGATTCGGCTGATGGTGTCGGCACGGTGGCCCTCCTCGTAGCGACCCGACGAGTTCGCCGCCCGAGCCGGAGTGTTTGCCCGCGGATTCGAGTCCCGATTTTGCGGTCGTGCCCAGCCCGTGATCGGCCGGCCGCTGCGTCGAAGCGGTGGGGTTACTCGGGACCTCTGCCGGCTTCACACTGAGGTTGCGACGTGATGCGACCGAGCGCGGCCGACTGCCAAGCGCTTTGTTGCCGGAGGGCCATCGAGCGGTATGGTCGTGTACACCGTCCGGGTCACGCTCCTCCCGAACCCGCCGCTGGGGTTCGAGCCCGAGACCGCCGTCTGGCGCGAGATCGAGGTCCACGGGTCACACACGCTGGCCGAGTTCCACGAGGCGATCTTCGACGCCTTCGACCGGTGGGACGCCCATACCTACGAATTCCTGGCGCGGAACGAGGCGGGCATCGCCGTCCAGAGCTACGTCTCGCCCGGGCTGTACGAGGGCGGGCAGAGCTGGCCGCCGATGCCCGAGGCGGAGATCGAACGGTTCATCGATCACGCCGTCCCCGAGGACGTCTCGGAGACGGACAAAGCGCGGTTCCGCGAGGTGCGCTCGAACCCGCCGCCGGAGCAGAACGCGGCGGAAACGACGATCGCCGAGGTGGACCCTGAATCGCGGGGCTCGCTCTTCTACGAGTTCGACATGGGCGACGGGTGGGAACACCACATCGAACTCGTGGGGACGCGGGAGGGGGAATTGGACGGTGTGCCTGGTACCGTGGGTCGGCAGGGGGACGCACCGGCGCAGTATCCCGAGCGAGCGGATTAGTGGTTCGTGTACGCGGGTGGGATGGGTGCCACTAGCGGGTTACTGACGCCGGAGTGGGGACTTTCCAATCTCAATTTCGGAAAGCCCTCACCTCGGTCGACAGAGCCACGGCAACTGCGACCGCTGCCGCGAACGGCCAGAAAGCCCTCACCTCGGTCGCGGGTTCTGACTGGGATATCCTCAGTCGCTTGCTCGCGGCTTCGCCGCTCGGTCAGGCCGAGGTCTCGCTTCGCTCGACCTCGCGCGCTCCCTCGGATAGGGCCCACTCAGAACCCGCGACCGAGGTTCGCCCTTTCATTCCGCCAGGGATGTGGAAACCTGCAGGTCGCTGGGAAGGTTTCCGAATAGACAGCCCGCCTCGCACGCCGGATGACGCGCGTCGTCGAGCAGCTTTGGGCCCGAGTGAGCGCCAGCGACCGAGGGCCCAAAGTTCGTCCGCAGGGGGAGTCTCGGAATGGCGAACCGAGGTGGGGAGCCGCGGTCTGGTCATGCGATGGATCTGTGAGGGATCGAGTCCCAGGCGAGCGCAGCGAGCCGGTTAGCGCGTTGGTGAGCGTATCCACCACGAGGGCTGGTCGTGCGAGGCAGGCGAGGGGCGCTTTGAGTGGTCGACTTCGACGCCGAAGGGACCGGAAACGACGACAACGCCGGGGCCCCGTCGACAACTCCGCCACCCACGAACCCACACCGGGCGGCCGCGAGGGGTTCGTCGACCGAGTTCGCGACACCTCGCGGAGAGCGGTGAGTGGCTCCGGCGATGGGATTCACCCCCTCCAAACCGGGCTGAGCGGATCCTTCAGTTGAACGGGTTGGCAGGAGTCTCCAGCCGGACGATATCCTCGATCCCGTCGAAGTCGTCGTCAAACGAGTACAGGTACTCGATACCCGTCCGCTTCATGTACGCAGCGATGGTCGCGTCACCGAACGAGAGCCTCTCCTCGGTCTCGAAGAGGTCCATGGCGCGGTGAAAGTCCTTCTTCGCGCAGTGGACGAGCTCGAAGCCAGCCGAATCGGTGAGACGGCGCTTCAGGTCTTCCGCGATGTCGTGTCGCTGTCGCTCGTGAATCCAGTTCAGCGACTCCAGCAGCACGTAGTTCGTGATTCGGGCGGTCGGGAGGTCGCCCTCGTCGACGGCGTAGACGATGCGCGCCGCCCGTTCGTGGCGGGTCTCCGGACTGGTGTCCTTGTAGTCGATGAGGATGGTTGAGTCAACGATCGCGACCGCCATTCATGCTTCCTCCCCGTCCAACGGGTCTTCCTCCTTCCCGGCCAGGTTGTGCGTTTCGAGGCTGTTACCGCCCATCGGGGCCTTCATGTCGTCGTCTGCGAACGCTCCGTAGCGCTGTTTGACCACCTCGACGGAGAGCTCGCCCGCTTCGTCAGTGTCCCAGCGGAGTTTATCTCCGGGTTCGATGTCGAGCCGTCGTCGGAGGGCCGCCGGAATCGTCACCATGCCCCGGTCGCTGATTTTGGTTTCGTCGGGGCCTTCTTCAGTTGCCATACCTGGAGTTACTGACTCCACCTCTATACATGTTACTCCACATGTGGGCGGTAATCCGGGCTAGTCATTGGTCGGTCAATCGACCACGGTCCATTTCGGACCGCGACTGCATTCGCCGGGGAGAACGAACGTGGGGGGTCTCCAGACGGTGATCGGGGTCGAGACGCATCGGAACTGGCAATTCCCTGTTTTCGTGCGGGCACGCATTGGCCTCTCTGCCGGGTTCGTCCGGTTGCCGCTTCCACCACAGCGAACCGAGCGTCGTGACGTGGCTGACGGTGTCGGCACTGAGCTCCCGGATAACGATCAGGGAGCCAGCCACGTTGCCGGACAATTTATACGTCGGTAGGCGGTATCGGCCGATATGGCAACCGAGCGGTCGGACGAGGCCGACCGAATTGAAGCGGAATCGACGGTCACGGAGCGGTTCGGGACTACCATTCCCGCCGAAGTTCGGACGGCACTCGAGGAGGAAGTCGCGCCGGGGGACACGCTCCGGTGGATCGTAACGGATGGCAAGGTCTCGGTCCGGATCGTCCACGAGCAATACGGTGCCTTCGACGACCTGGAACCGGTCGACGGTCCGGAGTGGAACGGCGAATCGGTCGCCGAAACCGCGTGGGACGCGTAGATGCCCGAGGTCGTCGTCGATTCGAACGTCGTCCTATCGGCCCGTAACGCGAACGCCGAGCGTCACGAGACGGCCCAGCAAATCGTCGCCGGGATCGACCGGGGTGAACTTCCTCGTGCTCGCGTCCTCAACTATGTCGTACCCGAGATCCTCCATCCGCTCCAAAAGCGAATCCGGAAGGAAGTCGCCATCGAGACGTTTGATCGACTACAGGAGAGTCGGGGGTACGAGCTCGTTCACGTCCCTGACTGCGTCCATAGCGAGGCCGAACGGCTGTATCGATTATACGAGGACCCCGAGTGGGTGGACGCAATCATCGCCGCGTACATGGCCTCGGAGGATCTGGAATACGTCTATTCATTCGACGACGATTTCGACAGTTACGACTGGATTATGCGATTGAACTCG
This sequence comes from Haloarculaceae archaeon, assembly GCA_036625635.1. Lineage (GTDB taxonomy): Archaea > Halobacteriota > Halobacteria > Halobacteriales > Haloarculaceae > JAZKTI01. Next base: position 1,968 of record JAZKTI010000114.1, on the reverse strand, counting down.
GCCGTGGATCCATTCGCATGAGGAGGTGATCGCAGGGACCGAGAGGAATCTCTGCCCCCGCGACGACTCCTCGCTGGTCGCTCGCTCGGATGCCTCGTCCTTAGCAGAGGGGCCCAGAGTACGGTTGACCCACATCACGAGACTCGTCCTCGGCTCGCGGTCGGGACGTCGACGGCCGTCCGCGCCCCGAACCGGTCCGAGACTGACGGGTCGAACTCGACGGCGACGTCCACGTCGCTGTGCTCGCCTGCGCTCTCCCGTCCGTGAATTCTCCGTAACGCCGCTCTGATACAACCCACCCACCTCGAACGCCACCGTCGACGTGGCCGGCATCCAGATCCATCCGGACTGGCGGGTCCCTGTTTTCGACGGCGTCGCGGGCAGCCTCGAGGCGGTCGCGGTCACGCCCGCGGAGTCGGACCACTGCCTCCGTGGTCGCTCGGGCTCGTTCTTCGGTGAGGAGCCCGGCGACGTCGTTCGGATGCGGACCGCGGTTTATATCCGACAGGAGGCAGGTCCGCCCGAGTCACGAAGGAAGGAGGCGAATTGGCCACGCCTTGGTGCACACGTGACATTGGGGCGGCCAACGGTCAAGTGCGTAGGAGCCGAGCGTCCAACCAATCGTATGGTAATACACACGTTCCGCGTCACGCTCCTGCCGAACCCGCCGCTGGGGTTCGAGCCCGAGACGGCCGTCTGGCGCGAGATCGACGTCGACGGGTCACACACGCTGGCCGAGTTCCACGACGCGATCTTCGACGCCTTCGACCGGTGGGACGCACACACCTACGAGTTTCTGGCGCGGAACGAGGCGGGCATCGCCGTCCAGAGTTACGTCTCGCCCGGATTGTACGAGGGCGGGCAGAGCTGGCCGCCGATGCCCGCCGAGGAGATCGAGCGGTTCATCGAGCACGCCGCACCCGAGGACGCCTCGGCGGCGGACGTCGAGCGGTTCCGCGAGGTGCGCTCGAACCCACCGCCGGAGCAGAACGCGGCGGAAACGACGATCGGTGAGGTGGACCCGGAATCGCGGGGCTCGCTGTTCTACGAATTCGACATGGGCGACGGGTGGGAACACCACATCGAACTCGTGGGGACGCGCGAGGGGACAGTCGACGGTGGGCCGGCTATCGTCGATCGGCAGGGGGACGCGCCGCCGCAGTATCCCGATCGAGGGGACTAGTGCGGAGTCGACTATCTCGTGACGGGTGACCATTGGGGGCTCGTATCGAGGTCGTATGGGGTTCAGGTATCTGATCATAGTCCCAGAACGCCCTCACTTGGCTCTCGAACGGTGACTTGACGGCCTCCGCAAACGGCCCGAAAGCCCTCACCTCGCTCTCGAACGGAGACGTGACTGCAACCGCAACCAGCCCGAAAGCCCTCACCTCGCTCGCGGTCGCTGCGCGACATATCCTCGTTCGCCTCCGGCTCACTCGGATAGGGGTCGTCGCAGCGACCGCGACCTGGGAGGCGGCTTCGCCGCCTCCTTATAACGTGCCGGCTGCGCCGGCACGCAAGGTTCGCCCTTTCAGTCCGCCAGGAATTCGGAGTCTGAAGGGGTTTCAGAATCCGGGATCGACACTGCTCTTTTCGATTCCATTGCCCCAGGCGAACTGGGGTTAAAACCGGCGTCAATCGTTGCCGGGATGCTCCGGCGGCTCGAATATCGCTCGCAGGGTTTCACCGAGCGTCGAGTCTCGTAGGTCGGCGAGTGACGTGTCCACCGGCATGGCCGCGATGGCGCCGGCGATGACGATCACGCGGAGACCGACGCCCTGCCGTCCCAGCGAACCCAGTGCGAGACCGACGAGCGTGTTCGCCACGACGGCGAGGAGTACGACCAGGCCAACAATCTGGATGGGCCCCGCTCGAAGGTGTGCGCGACACCGCGACCGCCCGCGCTCGCACCGGCGACGGCCCGCGCTCGTCCCTGCGACGGCCCAGGACGTGGACGTCGGCGAGGAG
>JAZKTI010000113.1:0-8106 GCA_036625635.1 Haloarculaceae archaeon | reverse complement strand
AATGCCGGCCTCCGGATGACGTGGCGGCGCAGCCGCCACGCAGGCGAAGCCGCGAGCGAAGCGACCGAGGATATCCCGGCGAGCGGCCGCGAGTCGCGAGGACGAGGGGCGCGAGGCTCGAACGGAGTGAGAGCCTCGGCCTGGTGAACCGGCGAGCGAAGCGAGCCGGTGAACAGCGAGTCCTCGGAACTCTCGAACGGCGAACAACGTGAGCCGTGAGAGCGAGGTGAGGGCTTTCTTGCCGTTTGCGGGTGCTGTCACGTCGCTGCCCGCGAGCGAGGTAAGGGCGTTCTGGCTGGGGGACGGAGAGCGGTTCAATAGGATATGTTCGCACGTCTACACGAGGCCGCCGACAGCCGGATCTCGACAAATTCTCCGATCAACCCCATATTCGGGGCCAGCACATCAGCTGACCTCCTCCGAGCGGTCGGCGAAGAACCCCCGCAACCGCTCGCCAGCGGTTCCGACCCGGTCCGTCGTCAGCGAGAAGCGGATCCAGTCCGCCCGTACCCCGCCGAAGGCCTCGCCGGGCATCCCCGCCACGCCGGCCTCGTCGACGAGGCGCTCGACGCCCTCGAAGGTCCCGGGGAAGTCGGGGAACCGCGCCATCACGTAGAACGCGCCCTCCGGTTCGGTGTACTCGGCGCCGGCCGCACCCAGGGCATCGGTGAACCGGGACACCCGATCAGCGAGGAGGTCGCGCTTGTCCTGCCAGTAGGCGGGGTCGGTGTTTCGGAGTGCGTGCAACACGGCGGCCTGGGCCGGTCTAGACCCGGTCACGGTGGTCAGCATGTGGCGCGTGCGGGCGGTTTCGAGGAGCGAGCCGGCGGATCCGGGGGCGGTCTCCGGCGGAAAGACCGCGTAACCCACCCGGAAGCCCGTGATCGCCATGGACTTCGAGAAGGAGTTCGTCACGACCCGGTTCGGCGAGTCCAGCGCGAGTGCGCTCTCGAACCGCCCCGAGAGGTCGAAGTGGTCGTAGACCTCGTCGCTGAGGAGCAGGGCGTCGTTGGCCTCGGCGACCTCGGCGAACCCGCGCATGGCCTCTGCCCCGTAGGTCACGCCCATGGGATTGTTCGGCGAGTTCACCACGATCACGGCGGTGTCACTGCTGGCCGTCTCGGCGAGGGTCGCCGGCTGCAGGTGGCCGTCGTCGGCCACGGGCGCGAAGGAGAGGGTCGCGCCCTGGAAGTTGGCGCGACCGGCGTAGTAGGGGTAAACGGGGTCCGCGACGACGACCTCGTCGCCGGCGAAGGCCTCGAGGCCGCCGACCATGGCCAGATGGTTCGCCTCCCCGGCCCCGCTGGTGACGACGACCCGCGAGCGGTCGACGCCGCGGCGCTCCGCGATCTCGGTCCGGAGAGCGGTCAGACCCACGCTCGGGGGATACTGGAAGTCTCCGGGAGGTGCGTCGGCGTACTCGTGGAGGCCCTCGCGTAGCGCCGCCGGCGGGCCCCAGTCGGGGTTCCCGCTGACCATGCCCACCACGTCCCGATCGGCCCGCGCCGCGTACTGCATGACACGGAAGAACTGCGGCGTGGTGTACTCCATGGGACTGGCTGGACCGGCCGCGGCCTTGGGTGTTTCCGTCACAGACCGGAGGGCCGTTTGGCAACGGCACGGACCGGCAGACGCCGGCAACCGGGAGACCGGGAGGTCGGAATCCAGGAAGTCCTAACCCAGGAAGTCGGGATTCAGGAAGCCTGCCCCGGGAAGCCGGCGCCCGTGAGGCCAATCACCTCTAGCTGTGAATGCCCATCGCCTCGATCTGTTCCTGGTACCGGTTCCGGATGGTGACCTCGGTCACCTGGGCGACGTCGGCGACCTCGCGCTGGGTCTTCTTCTCGTTGCAGAGCAGGCTGGCCGCGTAGATCGCGGCGGCCGCATAGCCCGTGGGCGACTTGCCGGAGAGGAGGCCCTCCTCGGCCGTGGTCTCGATGATCTCGTTCGCCTTGGTCTGTACTTCCTCGCTGAGTTCGAGTTCGGAGCAGAATCGGGGGACGTACTTCTTGGGGTCGACGGGCTCCATCTCGAGCCCGAGTTCCTGGGAGATGTACCGATAGGTCCGGCCGATCTCCTTTCGCTCGACCCGAGAGACGTCCGAGATCTCCTCGAGGCTCCGGGGAATGCCCTCCTTGCGGCAGGCGGCGTACAGCGCCGACGTGGCCACCCCCTCGATGGAGCGCCCCCGAATGAGGTCCTCCTTGAGGGCCCGACGGTAGATGACCGACGCGACCTCGCGGACCGACCGCGGGACGCCCAGCGCAGAGGCCATCCGATCGATCTCGGAGAGGGCGAACTGGAGGTTGCGCTCGCCGGCGTCCTTCGTCCGGATCCGCTCCTGCCACTTTCGCAGTCGGTGCATCTGACTCCGTTTCTTCGAGGAAATCGACCGTCCGTAGGCGTCCTTGTCCTTCCAGTCGATGGTGGTCGTCAGGCCCTTGTCGTGCATCGTCTGGGTGGTCGGTGCGCCCACGCGGGACTTCTCCTGGCGCTCCTGGTGATTGAAGGCCCGCCACTCCGGTCCGGGATCGATGTTCCCCTCCTCGACGACCAGGCCACAGTCGTCGCAGATCAATTCCCCCCGATCCGAGCTCTTGATGAGATTTTCAGAGTTGCATTCAGGACATTCCCGTACATCCTCCGATTCGTCCTGTTCTGTTTCAGTCTCGCGCTCGCGCTCCCGCTGGCGGCTGGACCGTGTCATCGCACTTTTATAGTAGTAATAGCGAGAGACTTAAACCCTTGGATAAAAATCTTCTGGTTCTGTTCTCCCCAGGACGACGGAACGCGGTCCCGCCGCGCCAAGTCCTCGATTGTGCGTGCCGGCGCGCTCGTGGGCGTGTCTGGAGTTCGCCCGATACGCTCGTCTGCCCGACTCGCTCGTCTACCCGGCACGGGTTGGTCCCGACACGTTCGTCTCTCCCTGCCTTACTGGATCGATCGGACTGGAAACCCTAAAGAGTCCCCGTCGGCGAATTCCGGGCAATGCCCACCATCCAGTGCGACGTGGCGGCCGCCTGCGAGCGACTCGTCGACGCCGGGGTCGACATCGAGGAGGGGAACACGGAGCACGAGCGCTGGCGGGCAAGTTACGCGGGCGGGACGGCGGTCGCCTACGACGACAAGGTCGTCGTCCAGGGGAGTGATCCCGCCCGCCTGGTCGGCCTCCTACAGGACGGCGGTGCGCGGGTGCACGTGTACTTCGACGGGGCAGCGAGGGGTAACCCGGGCCCAGCCGCTATCGGCTACGTGCTGGTCTCGGGGGACGGCATCGTGGCCGAGGGTGGCGAGCGGATCGGGCGGGCGACGAACAACCGGGCGGAGTACGAGGCACTCGTTCGGGGCCTCGAGGTCGCGGCGGACTATGGCTTCGACGCCGTCGAGATCAGAGGCGACAGCGAACTCATCATTCGCCAGGTCCGCGGCGAGTACGACACGAACGACCCCGACCTGCGCGAGTGTCGGGTCCGTGTCCTGGAACGCCTCCAGGAGTTCGACGAGTGGACAATCGACCACGTTCCCCGCGAGGTGAACGACCGGGCCGACGACCTCGCGAACGAGGCGCTCGATGAGGCCTGAGGACACCCCGACCCACGAGGAGGATCGGCCGCTTACTGACGACCCCGATGGCAGCGACGACCCCGATGGCAGCGACGACCCCGATGGCAGCGACGACCCCAATAGCAGCGACGAACCCTCCTCAGACACGCCACCGGACGCGGTCCTGGACGAGGTCGAACGCCTCACCCGACTCGCTCGGGACGCGGTCGACGACGCCGAGGCAGCCGCCTACCGGGAAGCGCGCGAGGAGGCGCTGGCGGATAACGACTACACCGCTCGCGTGCGCGAGGAAGACACCGGCGCCGTCCTGGTCTGTCACCCGACGACGTGGCTCGTGGACGGCGTCATCAGGACCGAGCACATCGAGGACCTCGACCGGGGGATCGAGCGTCGGCTCTCGGGGCCGGGCGACCCAGAGTCCTGGGAACAGGTCGAAGCGCACAACCGCGACATCGCGGCGGCCGTCGAGGAGAAGCACGGTGCAGTCCACGGTGCCAACGCACACGCGCTCGCGGACTTCCTGAGCAACCACTCCGCCAAGGAAATCGAGCAGGTGACCCGGGATGAACTGCGGGAGTTCCTGTCGGAATACTTCCCCAGGAACGCGTTCCCGAGCGAGGAGCAACGTGCCTGCATCGAGGAGTCACTGCGGCTGGTCGACGAGGCGACCGACGCGGACCTCCCGGTCGGAGAATGAGCGGTCCGGGGACCGGTTCTCAGGCCGGGGATCGGCACTCGTGCACGGCTCCGACGCTCCCACCGGAGACTGACCCGCTCACTTGAGACTGACCGCTCGGCCAGGTCCCTGCAGACACTCGCCGACGACGACTGGTGGGCCTGATGACGAGAGCGGGGCGTGGCGCTACCTGGCCGATCCGGAGAGAAAAACGGAGTGGGGATCCGGCTACCCTATCTAACTTCGTCGACGAGTGCGTCGATGTCGTCGGCGCGGTCCTCGTTGATGACAATCTTGGAGACCATCCAGCCGAGTTGATCCAGGAGCGTCTCGTACCCCTCGTCAGTCAGCGCGTACTGGTTGGTCCGCTTGTCCAGTTCGCTCTTCTCGACGAGACCCATCTCGACAAGGTCGTCGAGATTGGGGTAGAGACGACCGTGGTTGACCTCGTCGTCGTAGTACTCCTCCAGTTCGCGCTTGATGGCGAGACCGTACCGGGCCTCCTCGGCCAGGATTGTGAGAATATTCTCCTGGAAGGCTGTGAGTTCGCGTGCGATACCCGGACTCTCGGTGACAGTCAGTGCCTCTGACATGGTTGGTCGAATGTCACCTACCTATTTAACCCTTGTTTATACTCGTTCGTGATGGGAACCAACGTTCAACGGACATCGGGTTTTTTCGGCCGCCCGCCCTACAGTGTAATCGTTCGTACACGGCCGGGAGTCGGTGGCCCCTCCCGACAGGAGGTCGGTAGGTCGAACCGTGACTGGTGGGACCAACGTGTCGACCACGCGTAACAATCGAGCGTGAAGACCGAAAGTAGTTTTGGCTGGCTCCGCGCAGACCGCATCGATGGTGAACCTCTGGGAAGACCTCGAGACGGGCCCGAACCCGCCCGAGGAGATATACGCAGTCGTGGAGTGTCTGAAAGGGGAACGGAACAAGTACGAGTACGACAAGGACGTCCCCGGCGTCGTGCTGGACCGTGTTCTCCACAGCAACGTCCACTACCCGTCGGACTACGGCTTCATCCCGCAGTCCTATTACGACGACGAGGACCCCTTCGACGTTCTCGTCCTGGTCGAGGACCAGACCTTCCCCGGCTGTGTCATCGAGGCTCGGCCGGTCGCGATGATGAAGATGGACGACGATGGCGAGCAGGACGACAAGGTCATCGCCGTGCCGATGGAAGACCCACGGTACGGTCACATCCAGGATCTCGAGGACATCCCCCAGCAGACCCTCGACGAGATCGACGAGTTCTTTGCGACCTACAAGAACCTCGAGGAGGACAAGGAAGTCGAGACCTTGGGCTGGGCGGACCGGCAGGCCGCCTACGACGCCATCGAACACGCCCAGGACCTCTACGAGGAACACGTCGGTTGAGGCTGCCGCCGGGTCCTCCTCACCCCGTTACTCCGCTCGCTTCTCTGGCCGTCTCCACCTCGCGAGTCACAACGCCTTTGCGGAATGCCCGCGCCCACTCAATCATGCAACTGGCCGGCATGGCATCCAACCGCGGTCGCAATCTGCTGAACGTCGCGGACCGTGCGCCAGGTGACGCCGAGCTCGCCGTCGTGGTGTCCGACGAGCCCAACGCGCCCGTCCTCGAGGCCGCCGCCGAACGAGGGATTCCGACCGATTCCGTGGTGCCGCGGGACGACGAGGACCGCCGGGCCCACGAACGCCGGGTCCTCGCGGTGCTCGGTGACTACCACCTCGACCTGGTCTGTCTCGACGGATACATGCGCATCCTGTCGGACACCTTCATCGAGTCGGCGCCGACGACGCTGAACGTCCATCCCTCGCTGCTGCCGGCCTTCCCCGGCGACGACGCCTGGGGCGACGCCCTCGACGCCGGCGTAACGGTGACTGGCGCGACCGTCCACGTCGTCGTAGACGCCACAGACGAGGACGGCAACCTGATCGAGGACCGCATCGATTGCGGGCCCGCCGTCACCCAGGAGCCGGTGCCGGTCTTCGAGGGCGACGACCGGGCGACACTCAAGGACCGCGTCCTCCGCGAAGCGGAGTTCCGGGCCTACCCGCGAGCGATCCGGTTGTTCGCCGGGGGACGGGTCGACGTCGATTACGACGACGAATCGGTCACGGTATCGGGCGAGGAGGCCAACGGGCTTCCGGACCGACGTATCACCACCGGCGACCGCGCTACCGCTCTCCGCTACGGGGAGAACCCACACCAGGACGCCGCCCTCTACGCGGACTACGCGGTCGCGGAACCGAACGTGGTGGACGCGCCCCAGCTCAACGAGGGCGCGAAGGCGCTGTCCTACAACAACTTCAACGACGCCGACGCCGCACTCGATCTGGTCAAAGAGTTCGACGCGCCCGCCGCGGCAGTCATCAAGCACACGAACCCGGCAGGCGCTGCAGTGGCGGACACGCTCGCCGACGCCTACGCGGACGCCCTCGCGACGGATGCCCAGTCGGCCTTCGGCGGCGTGGTCGCGCTGAACCGACGTTGCGATCGCGCGACAGCGGCACAGATCGTCGAGTCATACAAGGAGATCGTCGTCGCCCCGAACTACACCGACGGGGCCCTCGACGTGCTCAGGGAGAAGGATGACCTTCGCGTCCTCGCGGTCGGCCACGGAGCGGGCCGGGCGGCAAACCCGGAGGGGGACGAGCAGTCGGGCTTCGGCGAGCCCACGGCACGGTACACCGAGAAGGACCTCGTCGGCGGGCGTCTCGTCCAGGAGCGGGACGACCAGGACCCCGACATGGCGGACTGCGAGGTCGTCACCGAGCGCGAGCCGACGGCGGCCCAGCTCGAGACGATGCGCTTTGCCTGGCGGACGATCAAGCACGTCAAATCCAACGCAATCGTCTTCGCGACGGGCATGGAGACCGTTGGCGTGGGGATGGGGCAGGTCTCCCGCGTCGACGCGGTTCGCCTGGCGGCGCTGAAGGCCGAGGAGCACGCCGAGGGCAAGTCCGCCGACGGTGCCGTGATGGCATCGGACGCCTTCTTCCCCTTCCCGGATGGAATCGAGTACGCTGCGGAGGCCGGCGTCGAGGCCGTGGTCCAGCCGGGTGGCTCCCAGAACGACGAGGCCGTAGTCGCGGCAGCGGACGAGCACGATATGGCGATGGTGATGACCGGGAGTAGGTGTTTCAGACACGATTGAGCGCCAGCGAAATCGTGCCTGAAGCTCGACAGTCGCAGCCGTCGAGCGAGCACCACGAGCGAGGCGGACCGTCTGTCGGTGTTTTAGACACGACTGAGCGGCAGCGAGGGAGTCTCTAAAGCTCGAGGGACGACCGGAATGCCGGAGCGATCCACCCGGAGAGCCCATTCTCGTATTCAATTCTTCGGATCAACCGCCGGCCCGGCAACCGCGCTCGGGGGTTTGAAGGGGAGGACCCTGTAGAGTGGGGTACCCGGGTCACGTCGGCGACGGACAGCCCACACCCGGGACCTCCGTGGCCGCACCGCCGGCCCCGGGAGCGATGGCCGACGTCACCGACTACCCCGCTGATCGGCCCCCCACGGCTATCTCCCCGGTCTCCTGTTCCGCCGCCCCGTCACCCGCGGGAGGCGGCCGACGTTCGGGAGCGGCCCCCGTTGCACCTGCCCACCCGCTCCCGCCGAGACGGCCGCCGCGTGGCGGATTCGGCCGTCGGATTCGGCGGGGTTCTCGGGAGTTCGTCGCCGACGGCGACACGGTCCCTTCTCTCTGCCTCGGATGATCGGTCGGGATCCGGTAGGACGAAGCTCGTCTCTGGGCATGAGAGTTCGAAGAATCGTGGGTGCCGTGTTTCCAGGCGGATTTCCCGGTAAAGCGGGCTCGGCCTCGGGTCAGCCCTGAGCGCCCTCGGCCCGCTCGTATGAGTCGCGACCTACT
>JAZKTI010000112.1:0-8115 GCA_036625635.1 Haloarculaceae archaeon | reverse complement strand
TCGTCGAAGGCGACGTACCGCATCGACTGGACGTCGAAGGAGACGTGGCGGTGGCGGGTGAGCTGTGCCATGCAGGAGCGACTGATGCCTTTGACCGCGAAGGTGGCCTGGGCGTGCTCGAAGGGTCCGAAGTGTCCGTGCTCGAGGAGGTGGCCGATGAGGGTTTCCATTTGGTCCGCGACGGTCTCCCCCTCGATACCCGCCATCGCCTCCTCGAAGCTGACCTCGCCGACCCAGTCTTCCATGTAGTCGTTCCGGGCCCCCCGACAGATGACCTGCTCCGGATCCGGCGTGGCCTCGAGTAGCGTGACCTCCATAGCGGACCCGCGAGCCGGGAGGAAATAAAACTCCGGTCGAGTGGTCGGAGGGTTGGGAGTTGGTGATTGGTTTCGATGGGAGACTGCCTCCGGAGGCGGGCCTGCATTCGCGTGGATCGAGACCTGCGGTTTATCTGGTTCTATCCGAGCGAACGGACCGAGCGCGGAAATCCCGCCAAGGGCGCGAGCGGCGAGGACGAACGAAGCGAGTTCTCGGACCTCTCGAACGGGGTCGTCGTGGGGCGGGAGGCCGAACGCTGGCTCGAGGGACGAACGCTGGCTCGACGGACGGACGAAGTGAGTCACTCGATGCGCCTCACGGACCGGCCGACAGTGAGCGCCTCTGGCTGGCCGAGTGGCGTAGCTGCGGGGCAGCGAGCCCCTTGGCGAACCCAGTGAGCCCTGAGAGGCAGGTGAGGGCTTTCCAGCTCTTTGTGTTGCAGTTGCAGTCAGAGCAACCTCCGCGAATGAGGAGGGGACTTTCGGACTATTTGCGGGTTGCACTACCAGTGCCGACCACTCTCGAACGCGTGGAGCGGAGTCCCGTCGCAGGGTCCGAAAGAGCGACGATGCGAACAAACGAGAAAGCCGGGTACCCTGGCTCTCCTGCTCCTCAGAACTGGACCCAATCGGACGGCTCGGGCCCCAGCCCCCGCACGCGGGCCTCGCGGAGGTCGTCGTCCGCGCGAATCTCGATCATCCCGTCGAATGCCTGCTTGAGGACGCCCATCGTTTGATCGTCGTGTGCCGTGTCGTCGATGGTAAACAGGCCGACGTATTCGCTATTGTCGAGCCGGGAGGAGAGCACGTGGCAGAACTTGAAAACCGTCCGGCGGTCGGTGTAGGTCAGCATCGTCGAGAGCGACGTGAGTCCGACTCGGCCCCGGTCGTACCCCTTGTCGCTGAACCGTTCGAATCCATTCGTGATGCCGATACCGATCCCAGTGAGGTCCGACGGGGCGCGGACGTGGTGGACGTAGCCCTCGGAGTCGGCCTCGGCCCCGGCGCTCTCAGAGTCGGCCCGGCAATCGATCACGCCGACACGCCTGTGATCGATATCTTCCACTCGGGCCTCCAGGCCCGCGATCACGGTGGATACCGGGCTGTCAGTCGTGACAGCGATTGCGGTCTCCCCGGCTGTGAGGCCGTCCCCGAGCGCGTCCAACACGAACGCCTCCTTGCCGCTCATCGCCGGCCCGGTGACGAGGAGGCTCCTCCCCGCCTCGACCGAGGCCATGTCCTCGACGTCGAGGACGCCGGAGAGGTCGTACATCGGGTCAGTTGTCTCCGCCATCTCCCAGTCCGCGGATGGTGGCAATGAAGTCCTCGTCGTCCTCGATGCCACCGAGCGTCGCCGATAGATCGTTCTTGAGCGCGTCGATCTCTCGCGTCAGCTCGCGGTACTCTTCGCTGTCCTCGAGGTCGCTCCTACTCTTGGACGCCTCGAGGGTCGCCTGTTTCTCGACCAGGCCGTAGTACTCCTGGAGGAGACTGTCGTACTCCGAACGTTCGATCAGGTTCTCGACGGTCTCCGCGAGCTGGCCGCTCCTGACCGGTTTCGTCAGGTAAGCGTCGAAGCCCATCTCGAGGATGTCGAAGTCCGGCTCGACGGCCGTCACCATTGCGACCCGACAGTCCAGGTCCTGATCGCGGATCCGCTCGAGGACCTCGTCACCCGAGAGGCCGGGCATCCGCCGGTCGAGCAGGACGACGTCGACCTCGTCGTCGAGCAGGTCGAGTCCTTCGTCCCCGTCGGCGCCGACGCGCACCTCGTAGTTGTCCTCGAGCCAGAGCCGGTAGGTTTCGGCGACGTCGGGCTCGTCCTCGACGATCAGCACGGCCGCGTGGTCCGAATCCGACATGTTCGTACTGTCGGTGATTTAGGCTCATACTACAAAGCCCTATGGGTACTGCGCGGGGAACGACAGCCACAAGCCCCGCCCGCGGGAACCCACCGCCATGATCGACAATCTCGCAACGGGCCACCGTGGATTCACCAGTAACACGTTCCTGGTCACCGGGGAGCGGACCGTTCTCGTGGACGTCGGCAACGACTTCGACGTCCTGGGTGGCCTGGCCGACGTCGACGTCGCGCTCGACGCCGTCATCCTGACCCACACCCACCCCGACCACGTGGGCAACCTTGACACCGTCCGCGACGCCTACGACGTCGACGTCTGGGGATTCGATCCCGACTACCCGGGGATCGATCACGCCATCGCCGATGGGGAGATGGTCCGGCTCGGCGATGACGACTACCTGGCACTTCACACGCCGGGGCACAAGGACGATCACCTCTGCTTCTACGCCGCCGATCTGGGCGTCCTCTTTGCCGGCGACCTCGTCTTCGCTAACGGGGGGTTCGGTCGGACCGATCTCGAGGAGGGGGACCGTGCAGAGCTCCTGGAGAGCATCGAGCGAGTACTGGAGGCAGTCGACGAGGATCTCCAGGAGCTACATACCGGCCACGGCCCCAGCGTGACGACGAACCCCTACCAGGACCTGGAACTGGCCCTCCAGGCGGCTCGGATGAGCGCATAGCCCTCAGTCCGGACTCACCCGGGATTCGTCGCGTCCGACACAGCCTGGATCCTCACGTGAACTCCGAGGGGGCGGCGCGAGGGCGGTGGGACCCTCCGTGGCTTGGGCTCCGTCGGAGGGCGGTCGGTCAGGACCAGCCTGCAATCGAGAGGAGAGCGTCGTAAGCGGGCTCGTAGGCGGCCGAGATCCGTCCCGGATCGGCACGCTCGTCGCGTCCGAGGGCCGGGAGGGCCTCCCGACTCGCCGGATCGAGCAGGCCGAGGACGTTCTCGGCGCGCTCCTCGAGCTGGCCCTTATGTGGACTGCCAGACGCCACCTCGCAAGCGTTCCTGTAGCGCGCGCCGTCGTAGATGCGGGCCCTGCCGGGCTCGACCACTGCGACGGCCTCGGGCCGGATGGTCTGCAGTGGCCGCGCGACGTCGCCGTATGACTCGACAACCGCGCGGTCCACCGACGAGATGCGGTCAGCGACCCGGTCCATGGCCGGGAGGTGAAGCAGCGCGGTGATCTCGTTTAGCTCGTCGAGAGAACCGACGGTCGCGACAGTTTCGGTTCCTCCACTGTCGGTCCCGATCACGTTGGCTTCTACACCGTCGGTCCCAATCACGTCGGCTTCTACACCGTCGGTCCCTACCCCGTCGGCCTCTCCACTGTCGGGCTCCCTCTCCAGGCCCAGGCTCTCCCGAACGTCTGGAGGGAGATCGACGGTTCCGTTGCGAACCCAGTGTTCACCCACCCGGTCGAGGACGAACTCCCGGTCGTTCCGGCCAAGCAGGCCGGTCCCCGGGCCCGGCGAGGGCTGCCAGAGCCGGTGGACGGGGTTGATCCGCTCCGGGGTGCGGTCACCCGGGCTCGCACTCGCTAGTCTTGCGGCGTCCGTTCCGTAGAGGCGACCTTCGGCCAGGGCTCGCGAGACGTCGTCCTGGTCGAACCACCTGTCGTTTCCTGCCCGGGGTTTGAATCCGACGGCGCCGGTTCGGGCAACCAGCCCGAGGGAGAAGGTGGTCTTGCCGGCACCGACGCGCTCGCTCCCGGCGACCAGCAGCGTCATTCTCGCAGACCGTAGTACCCCGGCTCGTCGGACTCCTCGGGTTCGGCGAAGCAGAACGACTCGTTGTGGAACAGAACCCACGGGATCGCCCAGTCGAGCAGGACGTCCTCTGTGCCGACGTCGAGTTCCGCGTCGGGGTCGAGTCCCTGGAGGAGCCGCGCGATCTCGTAAACGGTGTAGAGCTGGTCGGCGTCGAGGACGTCGGCCGGGTCGCGGAACTCCAGGGGCCTGACGTCCTCGAAGGACGCTCTTGGTTCGGGCATAGGCGCCCCTACCCGATTCGGGCCGGTAAGCGTGCCGATTTGTCAGTGACAGCAGGAGGTCGGGTCACGAACTCGGCCATGGCGCGCATATACGTAGTGCTGGGGAATATTCGACTTCGATGGCCAGTCCCGGTCCGGTCGCGGCAGCCCTCCTGCTCGCGGCCGTCGCCACCGCTGGCACGGTAGTCTTTGCCGTATGGAGGCGGACGGGCCGCCCGGACCCCCCGCGACGGCCTCGTCGACGTCTTCGATTCCCCCACCGTCGTCGCCGACGACGGCGTCGGGAGTCCGCCAGCCGATCGCGAGCGGTTCGTCGCGGCCGGCGAGACCGGTAGCGAGGATGGGGCCGGTCTCGGCCCCGCAATCGTCCGGAAGATCGCCGAGGCCCACGGCCAGGGCCTCAGCGCGACCAGGAGCGATACGGGGGTGCGAGGTTCGATTTCGACGGCGTCGCGGTCGGTGACCAGGACCAGGCCGGCGGGCAGTCTTCCCTCCTCTGTGAGCCCGGCTACCCGTCACCTCTGAAGCCGGATCGGTCGCCCACTCCGACGGATGTCCGGTCGCGAGGACCGGCCGTCGTCGAAACAGAATACGGATGACTTGACCCGAGACTGGAATGCTTGGGGCGTCGCTAGGGTGAGGGGATCGCGAAAAACGAGAAATCTGGGGCAGTTCGCGGCGATCCGTCGGTGCGGCTTACTCGAAGTGTGCGACGCTCGTCTCGTACTCTTCGGCGACCTTGTCCCAGTCGACGACCTCGAAGAAGCCGTCGATGAAGCTGCCCCGGTCCGGGCCGTAGTCGTAGTAGTAGGAGTGTTCCCAGACGTCCACGGCGAGGATCGGGTGAGCACCCCAGAGGGCACCTCTGTCGTGCTTGTCGACCACGACGTTCCGCAACTGCTTCGCGACGGGGTCGTAGACGAGCAAGGCCCAGCCGCCAGCGGCGCCGGCTGCCGCCCGGAACTCGGCTTCCCAGCCATCGTAGGAGCCGAAGTCCTCCTCGATCCGGTCGCGGAGGTCACCGTCGGGTTCGCCGCCGCCGTCCGGCGACATATTCTCCCAGAACAGGGTGTGCAGGTAATGGCCACAGCCGTTGTGGGTGACGTTGCCGAGAGCGCCCGGCGTCGACCCGTGGTCGCCGCTCTCGCGGTTCTCGGCGAGGCTCGCCTCCGCTGCCTCGAGACCGTTCACGTACCCTTGATGGTGGGTGTCGTGGTGGTAGGTCAGGGTCTGCTCGGAGATGTGCGGTTCCAGGGCGTCGTAGTCGTACGGAAGTGGTGGTAGCTCGGGATTGGAATGTTGGGACATTATTACTCCCTCCGATTTGATTGTTGCTTGGCGCGCTTGTAAAGGTTCAGGCACCGGCCAGCGACGGCGGTTACCGACGTTTTGGTAGGATATTTGAGTGTATCCCGCCGTACTATTTTGTCTTACGGATCCTGTGTCCGGGATCCTACCTGGCCCAATCTGGCTGACGCAGTCCGCCCAAGGCATTTTGGCCGAGGCATGCCGTCTGAGGCATCCTCATTGACGCATTCTGCCTGACGCATGCCGCCTGAGCCAGCATATCTGACGCTTTCTGACTGACGCATGCCGCCTGAGCCATCCTATCTGACGCTTTCTGCCTGACCCATGCCGCCTGCCCCCGTCCGACACTCACTCACCGCGAGCCCGTTCGAACATCGCCAGGGCGGCTTCCGTGGCACTCGCGTGATCGACGATAGGAGCGGGATAGTTCGGGGCGTGCCGGTCGCGTTCGTCCGCGGCCAGTTCCTCCCACCGGTGGATCGCCGCCGCGGGGACCCCCTCGAGTTCGGGCACGTACCGCTGGATCTACTTCCCCTCGGTGTCGTGGCGTTCGCTCTGAGTCATCGAATTGAAGATCCGGAGGTACGGCTGGGCGTTCGTGGGCGGCCTCATCGCCGCTGCCGGCGCTCTTTCTTGCCTCCCGGGGAGCTGCGTGGCCCTCTCGGCAGCCTACGGTCCCGAACTTCAGGTCCGGCGAGAGCCGCGAGGTCGCGTCCGCGGCCGGATCGTCACGGCGGTCCTCGTACTCGTAGATGTCTTCGACACAGAACGCCTCGAGTTTCTCCAGGCCCGCGGCCCGGGTGCCCGTCGGGACCGACCCCGATGGCGTCTCGAAACCGAGGTCCTCGAGATCGGGGACCGCCACAACGTGGGCGTCGGTCGGGGCCCGGAGAGCGCCCGAATGGACCGGGGCGACCGGCGAATCCGTCTCGCGGTCGTGCCACGTGCGACCGTAGTAGGTGAACACCGAGGAGTGGTCTCCATGGTTCCTGGTGATGGTTCCAGGTGGATGGAGGGCCCCGTCGTGGACCGTCTCGACGGCCACGTGGCGATCCTCGAGGCTGGCCCGGACGGCCCGGTCACGCTCGCGAGCGAGGCCGGAGTAGTCCAGCCCCAAGGTGACGGCGTCGAGACCGTAGTCGCTCGCAAGGTCGGGGAGGACGGCCGATGGATCGCCGCTGGTGACGGGCAGGTCGCCGCCGCGGTCGCGGTAGCCGGCCCGAAGGTCGGCGACGGCGTCGAGGAGGAACCTGACGCGTGGCGCCCCGGCGTGGGCCGGGACGTCCCGGTCGAATATAAACACCGGGAGGACGGGCGGGTCGCCCGCCGCGGCGGCGAGGCCCCGGTTGTCCGGAACGCGGAGATCGGGGCCGTGCCAGCGGAGTCACATGCGGTGATTTGGGCCCGGAGCCACGTCAATCCCTGCACGGCCGGACCCATAGGTGAGTAAGGGCTCTGTGGAGCATGGGGCCGGGTAGAGAGACGGCCCAGAGGGGGCGAAACCCCGTCGGTCAACGATTTAGGGGTTCGGCGGTGACGCGAACGTATGAGTGACACTCCCCTCGACGTTCAGACCGTCGACGATCGCCTCGTACTGACCCTCGACGACCCGGACGTCAGGAACGCGCTCTCCCTCGACGTGGCCACGGGGCTGATTGACGCGCTGGACTCCCTCGATCCTGAGATCCGGTGTGTCGTCCTCCAGGGGACCGGCGAGACCTTCTGTGCCGGTGGCGACATTCAGGCGATGATCGAGGGTGTCGCCACGGAGATGCCCGTCGAGACGCGGATCGAGGACTACGCCGTACCCACGAACCGCGCAGTCCAGGCGGTCCACACGTGTCCAGTGCCGACGGTGGCCAAGGTGGACGGCCCGGCATTCGGTGCCGGGGCCGCACTTGCCATTGCCTGTGACGCGGTTTTAGCGAGCGAGCGGGCGAAAATTAGCTTCGGGTTCCGCCAGGTCGGCCTCTCCGTCGACTCCGGAACCTCAGCACTGCTTGTCCGGCAGGTCGGCGAGTCCGTCGCTATGGACCTCGTTCTCACGGGCGAACTGATCGACGCCGACCGCGCTCACGACCTGGGTCTCGCGACGAGGGTGTTCCCTGCCGACGAGTTCGAGCACCGGGCCCGTGAGATCGTCGATCGGATCGCCAGCGGGCCGACCCTCGCGTTGCGGCACTCGAAGCGACTTCTCAGGGAGGGACGGACGCGCTCGGTGGAGGCGGCCATCGACGCGGAACTCGACGCGCTGGCCGAGACGCTGGCCTCCGAGGACCACGCGGAGGGCGCCACGGCGTTCATGGAGCAGCGGGACCCGGAGTTTGTGGGCGAGTGACCCGACGCGTTTTGTCACAGAACCGGAGACGCTGAGGAGGGTCCATGAGGCAGCCATCGCTTCCATTCGTGGACCTACTCGTCGCGTACCGTCGTCGCGTACCGTCGTCACGTACCGTCGTCGCGTACGGTTGTCGCGTACCGTCGTCGCGTACCGCTGTCGCGTACCGTCGTCGCGTACCGCTGTCGCGTACCGTCGTCGCGTACCGTCGTCGCGTACCGTCGTCGCGTACGCTTGTCACGTACCGCCGTCGCGTACGGTTGTCGCGTACCGTCGTCACGTACCGCCGTCGCGTAC
>JAZKTI010000111.1:0-8117 GCA_036625635.1 Haloarculaceae archaeon | reverse complement strand
GTAAGGTTGATTTCTTCAACGACACAGGCGGTTACGGTTTCATTTCGACTGAGGACGCGGACGAGGACGTTTTCTTCCACATGGAGGACGTTGGCGGCCCGGACCTCGAAGAAGGACAGGACGTCGATTTCGACATCGAACAGGCCCCCAAAGGGCCCCGCGCGACGAACGTCGTCCGCAACTGAGCTACGTCGTCGGTCGCTCCGGCGACTGACACACGGCTTCGATTTCTCGTAGACCACCCCCGCAAGCGGCGGCTTTCCGAGTCTCGATCGGGAGCGTCGAGGACAACACCCCCGGTGACCGTCGTTGCCGGCCGTCCACGAAGGGAATTGGCCAGTCACGACACCGGATCCGACCGGTCAGGACGGCGGGTCCGGCGATCGTTTCAACTGAGGGAAACAACTATATCACAGTCGGGCAAACGGGACGTATTCACCACCGGGGTGGCCGGCCGGAGGCCCCGAAGATGCGAGACAGAGACGCGGACACCGACACGAAGCGAGATGCAGGTGCCGGGAAGCAGAGCGGGCGCGAGGAGACCGGCGGGTCGACCGCCTGGCGAAGAGGCGTCGGAGCGTTGCACGCCGCCGTCGGCAACCAGGCCGTTCGCGACCTCCACGAGGCCGGCGAGTTACAGGCGAAACTCGACGTGACCCGGCCCGGAGACCCCACAGAGCGCGAGGCCGAACGCGTCGCCGAGCGGGTTCTCGAGACCGACGAGGGACGCGCCGAACCGGAGGTCGACCCGGTCCAGGACGTGAGACGGACTGCCAGTACCACCGGCGGGGCGGTCTCGGGTGAGCGGGAGAGACAGGTGCGGGCGGCGCTGCGCGGCGGCCGGCGGCTCCCCGATCGGACGCGGTCGTACTTCGAGTCCCGGTTCGGCCGGGACTTCTCTGACGTGCGGATCCACACCGATGCCAGGGCCCACGAGGCGGCCCGCGCCATCGACGCCGAGGCCTTCACCCTGGGGACCGACGTCGCCTTCGCCAGGGGGAACTACCGGCCCGACACGCGCTCGGGCAAGCAGCTGCTCGCCCACGAACTGACCCACGTCGTCCAGGGCGGCAACGCGGTCGGACGGGCGCCGCGCGATATGATGGGCGCCGGAGGCGCGGGGGGCGGTGTCGGCGGGGAAGAGGAGACCTTCCGGGTCAGTTTCCCGAACGTCCAGGAGATGAGCAACTGGGAGAAAGCACAGTTCCTGGGGGACCTCGCATCCATGAGCGGCGGCGGAGTCACGGGAGCCTCCATGATCGCCGGCACCCTGCTGAACCTCTACACCGTCTCGCAGGTGCTGGGGTACACGGCTGCCGTCGGCATCGGCGGCGCCGGCTCGATCGGGGCCGGCGGCGGGGGAAGTTCCGGAATCGTCTTCTTCCCGAGCGGCCAGATCGGGGCCTACGGGACAGCCGCCGGGGAGGTCGGGGCGGTCGTCGGTGCCGGGGTAGAAGTCGAGTACACGGTCGTCTTCGGCGGGAGGAACAAGTTCACCGGCGAGGCGATGGGCCTGAACGCCGGGATCAGCCTGGCCGCTAGCGGGCACGGAACGCTGCTGCTAGATCCGGACACCCAGGAGGTCATCGGCCTCTCGATCGACGCGGGCGTCGGCATCGGCGCCACGATCCTCGAGTTCTCGACGAGTTACGAGGGGACCAACGTCTACACTGGCGAATAGTGAGGGGTCCCTCCACGTGGCCCGTGGAGGGGTCGAAGTCATCGGCTAGCGATCCTCGGCAACACGACGCTGACTACCGCGGACTGCCAGCAACACGCACCTGACTACCGATCCCCGGCCACCCGCTCCTTGCCGTCCCACTCCGCGCTGTTGTCCTGCGGTTCGTAGCCCAGCACCTCCTTGGCACGCTCCAGGGAGTAGTACTTCCGGTCGTTGTCGGAGATGCCGTAGACGATCTCGTAGTCGTAGTCGGCCTCGAGCGCACACCGGTGGAGTGCCGCACAGTCGCGCTCGGAGAGCCACATCGCCTGGCCCCGCTCGTAGTTGACCGGCGGGTGGCCGGGATTGAGGTTCCCGATGCGAATGTTGCAGACCGAGAGGCCGTACTCGTCGTGGTAGAAGCGTCCGATGGTCTCGCCGGCGGCCTTCGAGATGCCGTAGTGGTTCCCGGGCCGGGGCAACTCGGTGCCATCGAGCAGCAACTCGCCCTCCTCGCGGTAGAGGTCTGGTTTCCGATCTTCGGTCTCGAAGTACCCGACGGCGTGGTTCGAGGAGGCGTAGACGACGGTTTGGACCCCCTCCTCGACGGCGGCCTCGTAGACCGTGTGAGTCCCGTCGATGTTGTTCGTGAGGACGCTCTCCCAGGGCGCAGAGGGGCGGGGATCTCCGGCGAGGTGAATCACCGCCCCGACGCCCTCCATCGCGGGGGCGACGTCGGCGGAGTCCTGGACTTCCCCCGTGACGTACGGAAACTCCGGCTCCTCTGCGGGTTCGGAGTGAAACATGAGTCGCCAGTCGTACTCCTCCCGGAGGCCGTCGAGGACGGCCCTCCCGACGTATCCGCCGGCACCCGTGAGGAGGACAGGCTCGTCCATTTACGTGGGTCGAGAACCAGCGGGGGTAAGTAGCATACGATTCCGGCCGTGGTCCCTATCGCGTCGGAAAGAACTGGCCTGGATACAGGGTTAAGGGCCACCCGGGCGCCAGGTCCGGGTATGGACGAATCCAGGGAACCCAACGAGGAACCGAGGTCTGCCGAGGAGGCCTGCTTCGAGGCCGGTATCAAGTTCGGCTCGCTGTACCACCAGTTCGCGGGGACGCCGGTCAGCCCGGAGAGTGCACCCTCGCTTGCCCGCGCCATGGAGGATGCCATCGAGAACCAGCCCTACTGCGAGTCGGTCGGCGTCGAGATGGACGAGGGAGCCATTGCCGACGCTGCCGACGACGAGCACGGGTACACCGAACTCACGGGCCGGTTCATGACGGTCGAAATCGAGGTCGTGTTCGAGGGAGCCGACGTCAGGGCGCGAATGGCGATGGCTGATGGCTATCCGCGAATGCGTCTGGTCGGGGTCGAACGAGACTGATGCGTCTCGCGCCAGGGGGAATCGACCCTCCGCGAAGTTCTCACCCTCGGTAGTCCTCCTGCTCGATAGCTGTCTCCTCCCGAGACTTGCCACAGCTGCGGGAATCGCTGGGCGGCCTGGGTGGAACCCACTCAATCGACGGTCGCGACGACGGCCTGCCCGTAGGCGATCCCCCCGTCGCCGGGCGGAACGCGATCGTGGGCAAGGAACCGGCGTCCAGACTCCTCGACCCGTTCTGCGAGGTGGCCGGCAATCGCGGCGTTGTAGGCGACGCCGCCGGTGAATCCGACGGTCGCCACGCCCCGCTCCCGTGCTGCCGTCAGCGCGACCGTCGCCAGCCCGTCCGCGAGGGCCCGCTGGGCCGTCGCAGCGACCGCCCTCGTCGGTTCCTCGGAGGCGAGTTCGGTCATGTCGCGGACGAGGGCGGCGGTATCGACCACGGGACCGCCATCACGCGTGTCCATCGGGACGTCGTAGGGGAGGGGGTCGCCCCCGGCGGCGACAGCCTCGAGTTTCATCGCCGGTTCGCCCTCGTAGTGGCGTTCGGTGCACACCCCGAGCATCGCACTGACCGCGTCGAGATACCGGCCGGCACTGGTCGTCCGCGGTGCATTGACGCCGCGCTCGCACTGACGGCGGACGTTCGCGGCGGCCGCCCGGTCGGCAACGGCGTTTCGCTCGACCAGGAGCGCCTCGGTTCGCTCCCCCGCCGGCAGGAGGCTCGCAAGGAGGCGCGCGGGGCTGTCGATGGCGGCTTGGCCCCCGGGGAGGCGGAAGGTGTCGAGGCCACCCACGCGCTCGTAGTCACCCGGGGTGGCGTCGAGGACCTCGCCACCCCAGACGCTCCCGTCGGGCCCGTAGCCGGTCCCGTCGGCCGTCACTACGATCGCCCGCTCCCGACCGTGTTCGGCCAGCAGGCTCGCGGCGTGGGCGTGGTGGTGCTGGACGCGAACCGGGCCGGAGAGGTCCTCGGCCGCCAGGCGCTCGGCCACCGCGGTGGTCTCGAAATCGGGGTGGAGGTCACAGGCGACGACCGACGGCTCCACGCCGGTGATCGCCGCCAGGTGACGCCGGGCTTCCCGGTGGAATGCGACGGTGGCTGGATTCTCGACGTCGCCCACGTGCTGGGAGAGGTAGATCTCCCCGCCGCGGGCCAGGGCCACCGTCGCGTCGAAGGCCGGCCCGACCGCCAGGAGGTCCGGGGCTCCACTGCCAGTGTCGGGCCGTGGCAGGGACTCCTGGGCTCCATCGCCAGTGTCGGGCCGTGGCAGGGATTCGGGAACCCACCCGCGGGATCGGCGCAGAAACCGGCGATCCGCGCCGTGGAACCGGGTGACGCTGTCGTCACACCGGGCCACGATCTCCCGGTCGTGGAGCAGTGCCGCGTCGATCACCGCTCCGAGGCGGTCGAGGACGGCCGGGCCGCTCGCGCACATCGGTCGTCCGGGGAGGTTTCCGCTGGTCATGACCAGGGGGCCCTCGAGGTCGTCGAAAAGCAGGTGGTGGAGGCCGGAGTAGGGGAGCATCGCGCCGACGGTGTGAAGGCCGGGCGCGACGGCGTCGAGCCACGGCAGATCACCGGTCCGTTCCAGGAGGACGATCGGTCGCCGGACGTCAGTGAGGGCGGCTCGCTCCGGCCCGGCGATCCCCACGGCCGAGGCCAACGAATCCACCGACGGGGCCATCAGCGCGAAGGGTTTCTCCGGGCGGTTCGTCCGGTCACGGAGTCGCTGGACGACCGCCGGATCGGTCGCGTCACACGCCAGGTGGGTCCCCCCGACACCCTTGATCGCGACGAGGTCCCCGGCGGCGAGCCGGTCGGCCGTCGGTGATATTGCATCGGGCCCCCGGGCCAGCGCCTCGCCGGTTGGATCGACCAGCGAGAGCCGCGGCCCACAGTCCGGACAGGCAATGGCCTGTGCGTGGTACCGCCGGTCCCCGGGGTCCTCGTACTCCCTGGCACAGGCCTCGCACATCGGGAACTCGTCCATCGATGTCCGCGGACGATCGTAGGGAAGATCGCGGATGACGGTAAAGCGAGGGCCACAGTCGACACAGGCCGTCGCCCAGTAGCGGTGATACCGGGCGTCGGGATCACGCACGTCCGAGAGACAGCTATCACAGATACCGGTATCCGGCGGGACGGTCCCCGATCCGCCGGTCTCCGCAGTCGACGGCAGGATCTCGAAGGTCTCGAGGCCCTCTGGCTCGCCGGCCTCGACGGCCACCGACTCGACCCTGGACAGGGGCGGTGGATCCGTCCGAAGCACGTCGAGGAACCCGTCGATGTCCTCCCGGTCGCCCTCGAGGGCGATTGCGACGCCCGCGTCGCCGAGGTTCCGGACCCGCCCAGCGAGGTCGTGGGCGACGGCGGTCCGGTACACGAACGGCCGAAAGCCCACGCCCTGGACCACCCCGTCCACCCGGACCTCGACGCGTGCCGCGTCCGTCATCTCAGTCCTCGATCGACTCCGCGTCCCCTGCGCGGCGGGATGCCTCCTGCCCGCCGGACCTTTCTGGCCCGCTATCGACACCGGCATCCGAGTTCGCCGCGTCTCCCTGCCGCCGGTCCCCGCGGTCGGGGGGTGCCGCGTGGCCGTCGTGAGCGTGTGCTGTCCCGTGGTGATCGTGCTCGTGGCCGCGCGCTCGGTGGTCCGCGAGATATTCCGAGAGTTCGTCGAGGCCGGAACCGGTCTTCGCGCTCGTCCGGAAGACCGGCAGGTCCGGCTCGACCCCGGCAACATCCGCGACCATCCGGTCGACGTCGGCGTCGACGGCGCCGGCGATGTCCGTCTTGTTCACGACGGCGGCGTCACAGGCCTGGAACAGCAGCGGGTGTTTGCGCACGACGTCGTCGCCCTCGGTCGTCGAAACGACGAGCACGCGGACCTGAGCGCCGAGCGGGAAGTCGGCCGGACAGACCATGTTCCCGACGTTTTCGAGGTAGAGACGGTCCAGCGCGTCCAGGTCGAAGGAATCGAGTGCGTCCTCGACGAGTGTCGGATCGAGGTGGCACTCCTTCCCGGTGTTGACGGTCGTGACCGTGGCGCCGTGGTCCCGGAGTCGGGCCGCATCGTCCTCCCCGGCCACGTCACCGACGACGACGCCGATCCGCTCCTCGTCCGATGCCCGGTCGAGCAGGCGTTCGAGAAGTCGGGTCTTCCCGCTGCCGGTCGCGCCGAGGAGTTCGGCCACGAAGATCCCCCGGTCGTGGACCAGCCGTTCGTGGACGTCCCGGGCTCGATCCCTGTATGCCGCCAGGACGTCCGATTCGTCGTCGTCGAGGGCGAGCGAGTCGCCGTTCTCGCCGTCTTGCAGTGACTCGCCGTCGCCGTGGCCGAAGCGGTGGGCCCGGAGCGGGCCGACGAGTGCACCTGCGTGGCGTCCGGCCAGCCACGCGGGCAGTCGGTCCAGGACCCGGGCGAGTGAGGCGAGGGACCTCGACGGGGAGGACGGGGGGCATCGGTGTGTCTGTGCGACGAGCCGGTTCGGGAGTGGATGGATCATTCCTGGACCTCCGGTGGCTGCTGGCCGTGCGGGCCGTCGGCAGGTTCGTCCTGGATCGGGGGGATCTCTATTTCGACCAGACGACAACCGCGCCCACGGGCGAGGTCGACCCGGTCGCCACAGTCAGGACAGGTCGGGTCCGGGACGTAGGTCACAGCGTCCGCAACGGCGTCGGGCTCGCCCGTCCAGCCACAGGTACACCGGGCTTTCGGGGCCACCCGTTCGATCGCAACGTCGGCCCCCGCGGCGGGCGTATCCTCGGCCACCGTCCTGACGCAAAACCGGAGCTGGTCGGGGTTGAGGTGGGTCGCACGGCCGACTTCGAGGGTCATCCGGTCGACGGTCGCGGCCCCGTGTTCGCGGGCCTCATCGACGGCCAGGTCGACCACGCGGCGTGCGATAGAGAGTTCGTGCATGGTGCCTAACAGATCCGCGGGAGCTGTTGTCCCTCCGGCTCGCTCAGGTATCGCCTCCCCAGACCCGTGTCGAGGACGACCCGTCCGGGGTGGTCCTCTGTGACGCGGCCGACGACGGCAGCCTCACGGCCCTCTGGATGGTCCCGCAACGCCGAGACGACGGCCGCTGCGTCCCCAGCTGCGACGCCGAGGACGACCTTTCCCTCGTTCGCCACGTCGAAGGGATCGATGCCGAGTACCTCGCCAGCGGAGGCGACGCTCCCCGAGACCGGGACCGAGCGCTCCTCGATGGTCGCTCCGACGCCGGCCTTCGCCACCATTTCGTTGATGGCAGTGGCGAATCCCCCGCGGGTCGGGTCCTTCATGGCAGTCACCTCGCCTGCGTCCATCGCGGCCCGAACGAGGCCGTTGACCGGCGCGACGTCGCTCTCGAGGTCCCCCTCGAAGTCGAAGCCCTCTCGCTCCGAGAGCAGGGCAATCCCGTGGTCCCCGACCGTGCCGCTCAGCACGAGCGCGTCGCCCGGAGAGAGGCCCGAGTCAGGTACGTGCTCGCCGCGGGGCACGACCCCGACGCCGGTGGTGTTGACGGCGATGGTATCGAGTTCGCCGCTCCCCATCACCTTCGTGTCGCCGGTATGGATGTCACAGCCGGCCGCCTCGCAGGCGGCCCGCATCGAGTCCAGCACTCGGTCGACTGTCGAGAGGGGGACTCCCTCCTCGACGACCAGCGAGCACGTTAGCGTCAGTGGCTCGGTCGCGCCCATCACCGCCAGATCGTTGACCGTGCCGGCGACCGCGAGACGGCCGATGTCGCCGCCCGAAAAGAACGGCGGGGTGACGACGTGGCTGTCGGTCGTCACCACGACCGACTGGTCCCCCGCGATCGGCAGGACCGCGCCGTCGTCGAGCGCCCCGAGGCCCACTGCTTCCGCTCCCGCGTCCTCGTCGGCCGCGTGGTGCACCTCGCCGTCAAACCGCGGGAGCACGCTGTCGTCGATGAACGCCTGCATGGCGCCGGTTCCGGCGCCGTGGGCGTGGGTCACGACGGGCTCGTCGTCGGGTGTCTCGTCGGTGTCGTCTGGGGTCTCGTCGGTGCCGTCGGCCGCGTCGTCGCTCCCGTCGGGGGTCTCGTCGGTGACGTCGGGG
>JAZKTI010000110.1:0-8196 GCA_036625635.1 Haloarculaceae archaeon | reverse complement strand
AGGGGGGTACCGGGACCACCGGGTCACAATGAGGGCGGCGACGGCACGCTGGCAGTGGGGTGACAGGGGGGGGTGGCCGTGCGTGGATCTCGGCCACCGAGGGATAGGGGGAGGGGGACTACGGCACCGAGGCAAGCGGGTAGTGGCTCCTGGGGTTCGAGGCAAGCGGCAAGACGAGGCGGGAATCGGAAGCGGACGGGAAAGGGGACCCGCCCGCCACCGCGCCGGCTGGTTATTCCTTCTCGCCGGCGCCGACGGCGCTCTCGCCGACCGGTTCGTGGCCCTCGATGCGCTCCTGGCCATCCATGTAGGGCCGGAGTGCCTCTGGGATGGTGACCGTCCCGTCCGCGTTCTGGTAGTACTCGAGGATGGCGACGACGACGCGAGGCACTGCCACACCGCTGCCGTTGAGGGTGTGGAGGTAGTCCGCGGACTCGTGGCGTTCGGGCCGGTAGCGGAGGCCGGCCCGGCGGGCCTGGAAGGCCTCGAAGTTGGAGACGCTCGAGACCTCGAGCCACCGGCCGCCGACATCGGGACCATCTGGCATGTCGTCGGCGGGGGCCCACACCTCTATGTCGTACTTCTTGGCCTGGGTGAACCCCATGTCGCCGGTACACATCGTCAGGACGCGGTAGGGTAACTCGAGGCGTCCGAGGACCTCCTCGGCCTCGTCGAGGAGGCCCTCGAGGCGGTCGTAGCTGTTCTCGGGGCGGACGAAGTTGACGAGTTCGACCTTGTTGAACTGGTGGACGCGGACGTAGCCCCGCGTCTCGGTGCCGTGCTCGCCGGCCTCCCGCCGGAAGTTGGGGCTGTAGGCCTGGTGCTTGATCGGCAGATCGTCATCGAGCAGGATCTCGTCGCGGTACATGTTCGTGACGGGGACCTCGGCGGTGGGGAGCAACCACAGGTCGTCGTCGCCGTAGTCGTCCTCCTGTCTGGACCCGACGCGGTAGGCATCCTCGGCGAACTTCGGGAGCTGGCCGGTCCCCCGCATGGCGGCGCTGTTGACGGGGATGGGCGGGAAGACGTCGACGTAGTCCTGCTCGCGGTGGACGTCCAGC
The DNA here is from genome assembly GCA_036625635.1 of Haloarculaceae archaeon. Taxonomy (GTDB): domain Archaea; phylum Halobacteriota; class Halobacteria; order Halobacteriales; family Haloarculaceae; genus JAZKTI01. The sequence goes on along the minus strand of JAZKTI010000110.1, from coordinate 7,135 downwards.
ATGAACTGGATTAGGGCGTACTCCAGGCGGGCGCCGTCGCCCTTCACGAACTGGAAGCCGCCGCCGGCGACCTTCGCGCCGCGCTCGAAGTCGAGGACGTCGAGGTCCTCCCCGAGGTCGTAGTGGGGCACGACCTCCTCGGGAACCTCCCGACGGTCCTCCAAGCCATTGCGGTACCGCTCGACGTTGTCCGCCTCCTCCTCGCCGTAGGGTACGGAGTCGTGAGGGACGTTCGGGAGTTCGAGCAGGCCCGACTCGAGTTCGGCCTCGAGGCGGTCGGCACGGCTCTCGACGGACTCGAGTTCTTCCTTGAGGGCGCCCGAGCGCTCGATGGCCGCCTCGGCCGCCTCGTCCTTGCCAGCCGCCTTGAGTTCGCCGATCTCCGTGCTCACCTCGTTTTGTTCCTGGCGGAGGTCGTCGCCGCGGGCCTTGAGTTCGCGCCACTCCTCGTCGATCTCGAGAAGGTGGGTCAGGTCCACGTCCTCGACCCCCTTGGCCTGGATGGCCTCCCGGACGACCTCGGCGTTCTCGCGGACGAACTGGCGGCTGAGCATTGCTGGAGCGGTGATTCGCGCGGCGGTGGCAAAACCGTGTCGCCTTCCGGTTGGGGGCCGGTTTGGCCTCCTCGTCGCACCAGCTCCCGTCCATATGGGCTCGGCCGTCGCTCGAGTAGGCCCGGCAATGAGCAAGGTCGTCCGAACTGCTTTTTGCCGCGCCACGAGTTGAGTCGGGCATGGCGTTGGGCGACATTTACGAGGCGACCGCGGCGGACAGCAGGGACCTCTACTACGTCGACATGGAGATGTACGACACCCCGGAGTATGGGCCCGTCTACATTCTCGACGCCGAACGGCCTGCCGTCGTCGACACCGGGATCGGCCGTCACCCCGACGTCGTCATCGACGCGCTGGCCGAGCTGGGCATCGCACCCGAGGACCTCGCCGTGATCGCTCCGACCCACGTCCACCTCGACCACGCGGGCGGCGCCGGCCACCTCGCCGCGGCCTGCCCGAACGCCGAGGTGGCCGTCCACGAGAACGGCGCCCCCCACCTGATCGATCCCGGACGGCTCTGGGAGGGGACGAAGGCGGCCGTCGGCGACGAGATCCGGTTCTACGGCCGCCCGGAACCTGTCCCCGAGAACCGCCTCGTCGAACTCTCCGAGGGCGACGTCGTCGACCTGGGCGACCACGTCCTGGAGGTCTACCACGCCCCGGGGCACGCTCCTCACCAGACCGTCTTCTACGACCCCGCGAACGACGGCGTCTTCACCGCGGACGCCGCCGGCATCCTCACTCCTGCGCTGGACGCCGTCCAGCCCACCACGCCCCCGGCGAACTTCGACCTGGAGCAGTCACTCGCGGACGTGGAACTGCTCGAGGGCCTGGACCCGGCTGCCCTCTACTACGGTCACTTCGGTGACTACGAGACTGCCGACCGCCTGGAGACCTACCCCGAGGTCCTCGCGGACTGGGTGGCCGACGTGGAGGTGGTCTGGACGGAGACCGGCGACGCCGAGGCCGTGATCGAGCACTTCCAGCAGGAGGCCGAGGCGATCGACGCCTGGGGTGAGCGCAAGGGTGCCGCCGAGGTATCCCTGAACGTCCGCGGCGTGCTGGGATACCTCCGGAACAGGGGGGAGGCGTGAGGCTGCTCTGGGCAGCAATTCGGTGAGGCAGCTCGGTCTGCGAATTCGCTGAGGCACTCGGCGAGGCCACTCGATGGGGCCCTCCGCGACCCGGTTCGTCGCCGGGTCGGAGCCAGTCCGGCCCCCGAACTTGGCAGCCGGGGCCGGTGCTGCCGTCGGCGATGGGCTGGTCGGGCCAGCCGCCAGACTTCGGTCGCACCGAGTACCCCCGCCCGATGTGTACCCGAGACGCACACCTGCTACGAGGTTAATGACATGGGGACCCTGGTCAGTGTATGGACGCGTTCTCTCGCCGCAGGTTCCTCGCCGCCGCGGGTCTGGCCGCACTGGCCGGCTGTACGGGCGGCAATGGCGGGGACGGCGGCAATGGTGACGGCGGCGACGGCGGCGACGGCGGGAACGGCGGGAACGGCGACGGCGGTGACGGCGGCGATGGAACGTCCGACCCACCGACCACGGCGACGAGTGGGGCGGGCGGAGCGGATTCGGGAACCACGAGCGCGGACGGCGCCGGCACCGACGTCTCGACGGCACTTCCGCTCGCGGACGCTACGCTCCCCCTCCCGGGTGCCCCCGCGGACCTCCGGGACGCGGCCCGGTCCGGTGGCCCTCCGAAGGACGGCATCCCCTCTATCGACGACCCGCAATTCGTCGCGGCCGACGCCGCCGACTACCTCGACCCGGGCGACCCGGTCTTCGGGGTCGCCCGCGACGGCGTCGTGAAGGCCTACCCCCAGAAGATCCTCGTCTGGCACGAGATCGTCAACGACCACCTCGGGGACCGCCCGGTCAGCGTCACCTACTGCCCCCTCACGGGGACCGTGCTGGGCTTCGAGCGAGGGGACACCACCTTTGGCGTCTCGGGCCGCCTGCTCAACAACAACCTGATCATGTACGACCGCGCGACGGAGGCCTGGTGGCCCCAGGTCCTCGGGACGACAATCGCCGGCCCCTGGAACGGGGCCCCCGGCCAGCACTCGCTCCGGCAGTTCCGCCTCGTCTGGACGACCTGGGAGCAGTGGCGCGAGACCAACCCCGAGACGCGGGTGCTCTCCACGAACACTGGCCACGCGAAGAACTACGGCCGGGACCCGTACGGCTCCTACAACCCCCGGGGCGGCTACTACGACTCCGGCGGCCCACTCTTTACAGCTCTCAACGATGACGACCGGTACGAGCCGAAGACGGTCTTCCTCGGCGCCCGGTCGCCTGCGGGTGCGGTCGCGTTCCGCAAGGACAGGCTCCGGGAGGCTGGCTCCCTGACGGGCGACCTCGGCGACACCCCGGTGGTCGCCGTCCACGACCGGCGGTACGACACGGGCTACACGTACCGGAATCCCGACGGGCTGGCCCTCGAACGCGACGGCGAGGAGGTCGTCGTCGGTGACGAGCGCCACGCTCCGGACGAGGTCCCGCTCGACCGCGTCCACACCTTCGACGCCATGTGGTTCGCCTGGGCCGGCTTCTACCCGGAGACGGAGGTCTATGCCTGAGACGCTCTCCACGCAGGGCTTCGCGCGTGCCGTCGCAAGCACCCGAGCCGCCACGACGACGGCCATGCGGCGGCGCGACGCCAGACTGGTCTTCGCGGGGGTGACCGTCGCCTACCTCGGGACCTACCTCTGGGCGATCGGCCACCTCGCCAGCGGGCTCGGGGGCAACGGACTCCTGGTTGTCGAGGACCCGTTCCATCAGTTCTTGCAGCCGGCACTCGGTCCCTTCTCGTTCACGCCGGTCGCACGAGTCAGCCTCGGGCCGGTGACCTACCTGTTCTCGCTCAACACGGTCATCGGCCTCGGTCTCGCCGCCCTCGTGGGCCTGAACCTCGCACTGACCTACCTGGCCTGGCGCCGGCCCGCAGCCTGCGGGTTCGGCACGTCCTCCTCGGGCCTCCTGGCGAGCGTGCCCGCCCTGCTCTCGGGGACCGCCTGCTGTGGCCCGGTCGTGCTGATCGCGTTCGGGATCCAGGCCTCGGGCGTCCTGCTTACGGGGTTCCAGCTCCTCCTCCCGGTTGCCGTGGTTCTGTTGCTCGCCACGACGGTACTCGTCGGCCGCCGGATCGAGCCGGCCGCCGTGTAGGTGGTCCTCGCACCCACGACCGGCGGACGTGAAGCGGGCCGTCCCTCATCCGGAGGTGGATGTCGGCCGGTCGTCGATCCGTCCTGCCGTCGCTGCGGAGATCGGTGCAGGGTCGCTGGTTCGGCGCGCTTGGAGAGCGGCCTCGCCGACCCTCCAGCCACGCCATAGGCACCGGCGGACCCCTCGATCGGTGATCGGTTCCACCCCTCGTGTTGCATACAGTGTGCGAACGTGGCACGGGATTGTACCAGTCCAGGCAATGATACGGGTGGAGCGGGCAGGATACGTCTTCGAAACATCCGAGACCTGGACGTACCACGGACGTAAAAACAACAGTTCATACATTCACCCGCATTTTAGTACTATCATGTCTTCACAGCCGTTGATCGATCAGGAATCAGGAGAGTTGGACCTCGGACAGATCCGCGACGAGGCGTTCCCACTTGCGGGTCTCGTCGTGTTGTTCGGGGCGCTGGCGCTGCTCGTGTGTTTGGTGATGATTCCGGTCGCTGGTAACCCGTTGTTCGCTGGACTCCTCACCGTCGTCTCGCAGTTCATCTTGGCCATAGGCACCGGACTCGTGTTGATGTACGTCGTTGCGCACGGGCTCCAGCTTGCCGAGGAGGCAGCGTGACCTCGGACCCCCTGGACCTCGTTTCAGCGTTCGAGATAGACGTGTTATGGACTTTTTAGCCGCTACAATTCAGAGGGGAGAGCTCGTTAACTCGGATCAGCCCGAAAGCCCTCGGTCCGTGCCTGGCGGGCCGCCACACCACTCTCGCCCTTTTATGCCCCCAGGAATTGGGATTTCGAGGTCGTCTTTGCGATGAATCCTGGCTTCCGGGCGGGTTGGCCTAGGTGGCTTCTATTGGCGGACGTCGGACGCCTGAACGAGGCCCGGGCCGCATCCTCGGCTCGGCTCGCTCGCAGGAGCGGGGCTCGCATACCGATACAGAGACCTTCTACCAGTCGATTATTTCTCGATCCTCCCAAAAGTTCCCGCCTGGCGAGCCAGGAGCGAATTGCGCGAGCCAGACCGGTGTCTCGGCACCTTGCTCGGGAGTGCGTGGCGCCTCGGTCCCGCCGAGATTGGTTTGGACCCAGCCCGGGGACGCTGCATTCGCTATAAGGCCCTCGTCGCTGTAGGCGGCGTCGAGTTGAACGGTCAGTCCGTTCAGTCCGGACTTGGATAGCGAGTAGACGCCACGCCACCGGTCGGCGTCGCCGGACAGCTGGCCGCCAGTACTGGAAACATTCACCACGCGGCCGCCATCGCCCTCTAAGAGGAGGTCGAGGGCGTGTTTCGTGAGGAGTATCGGCCCGCGGAGGTTCGTGTCGAGGACCCGGTCGATGCCGCCCGTGGTGCTCTCGCCGATCGGGCCGGCAGGCCCGCCGATGCCGGCGTTGTTGACGAGGATGTCCAGTCGCTCGGCCTCGTACCGCAGGAGGTCGATGGCGTTCCCGATGTCGGCTTCGTCCGTCACGTCAAGACGGAGCCCACGGTGCTCATTGCTCACGTCGCCTGGATCGCGTGCACCAGCGTACACGGTCGCCCCCAGTTCGCTCAGGCGGTTCGCGATCGCTGCACCGATACCGCGAGACGCACCTGTGACCAGGGCGACTTGTCCGTCCAGGGAGTCGTGGAGACCCACGTCCATGGACATCAATCGAATCACCCACAAAAAACGTCTATGGCCCGGCGGATGATACCGCTATTCGGGTCCAATCCCTCGCTCACGCTTTTGGACAATTCAGCGCCCGATTTGAATTCACCTCGTTTTTCGCCGCAATCTGGATTTCCGTCCCTGTCTGCGGGTTGCGCCCGGTTCGGGCAGCCCGCTTCGAGATACCGAACGAGCCGAACCCGATCAGCGACACGTTGTCGCCCGTCTTCAACGCGGTGCTCATGACGTCGATGAACGCCTCGAGTGCCTTCTTTGCGTCGGCCTTCGAGAGCCACCCGTCTGCGCCGCGTCGTGTGTCGGTTGCGATGCGGTCTGCATCGATGACGACATCGGCAGCACGGCATCTGGATCCAGCCCTGTTTCGGCGCTGCTCATCGTTGCCAGGGCCGAGCTCGAGTGCGGCGGCGAACGCTGGGCATCCATCGAAATCGACTGCCGAGTCATCGTTCGAGTCTGTTCCGGTGCCGTTTCGGACGCGCCTGGAGACGGTGAACAGGCCGAACTCCGGGGGTGCCACGGGGTTACCGCTCACCAGTGCTTTTGTGGTGGCGTCGATAAACGCGTCGAGCGCTTTTTTCCCGTCGGCGTTGCTGATGGCGGCTTCGCTTGCGATTCCATCGATGAGTTCAGCTTTGGTGGCTGCTGTGGCTGATCCGGGAATCGTGGCTATGCCGAGTCCGAGGAGGATCGATACGGCGCCGCCCTTCTGGAGAACGCCTCGGCGCGAGTGGATTGGTCGGTGCTGGCGGTCGGGGTTCACGGATACTCAGCGATAGAGACGGCAGAGTGAATAATACGTATTCTGTAATTCACTCCTAAAGTTTATTACATTCGATTCGGTGTCGGCCCAACGAACGACCCCGATCTCCGTGATGAAGATAGCCGCTATTCGGCCCCGCGTTTCTGACAGCTTTCGAGGAGTATGGGAGCTCCAGCGAGCCTGAGCGTATCGGGGGCCTGTGGTAGCTGAACCAACAGTTTCCAAATCCTGAGAACATCAACCGAAATATATGTTGACGCGTGGTCAACGAATCCACATGGTGGAAACTATCTTGGTTCCGGTCGATGATTCGGACCGCGCCGTCGACGCCCTGGACTACGCAGTCGAGCACTATCCCGATGCCAGCATCACGGCGTTGCACGTCGTCGATCCCTCGGAGTTACGGCCCGCGTTAGGCATCGAGGGGGCCGCCACCTACGGGGATGTCCTCGAGGCGCACGAGGGCAAGGCCGAGGACCTCCTCGCCGAGATGAACGAGCGGGCCGCCGAACGCGATGTGAGCATCGAGACGGAGTACGTCATCGGGGATGTCGCTCGATCGATCGTGGACTACGTCGAGGAACACGACATCGGCCACGTCGTCATCGGAAGCCACGGCCGGAGCGGAGCCACTCGGGTCCTGTTGGGAAGTGTCGCCGAGTCGGTCACTCGCCGGTCGCGAGTGCCCGTGACGGTCATCCGGTGAGTGAACTCATCGGTCCGAGCAGCGTAGATTCCGAACGGCGCCCATCGAGAGAGCGGCCTCGTCCCGAGTAAGAGGTCCACCCGGTCTGTTCGGCAGGCGGATTCTGACAATCCGCCAATAGGTCTTGCGGTCCGTACTGGATACGGGTCGAGGGCCTTGTTTCGGCGTTCGAGGTCCGCCAATAGAAGCCTCCTTCCGCAACCAGCCCGGACGCTCACACCTGCGGGCCGGTTGGGTCCGTGGCGGCAGCGGGCCGG